>DATKXF010000100.1:0-7247 GCA_035529155.1 Methanomassiliicoccales archaeon
GTCGATTACTCCCCCACATCCACCTTGATGGGGGAGGTAAGCAAGTTCATGCAGGGCGTATGGAATGGCATCGTGGGTGCCCTGGAGTACGTGGCCAATGGCATCACGACGGCATTCAATTTCTTCAAGGGCATGTTCTCCACGCTTCTCTCGTACTCCATGAAGGGGATGGAATACCTATCACAGGCGCTGCAGGTAATGGTCTCCGGCCTTCAAGGCCTTCTCAAGGGAGCAGCGGTTTCCGCGCTCAATCTGATAGTAAAATTTATGGAATCGGTGCTGGGCACCGTGGAGTTCAACACGACCATATTTGGCTTGAGATTCTCGGTCCAGACCAACGCACCTGATCTTGCCCTGGGAGTGACCAAGGATCTTCTCAAGGTGACCTTCTCCTTCTCGGTGATGGGGACAACCATCTCGCTGGCAAATCGGCTGGTGAAGCTTGGTGACGGAGAGTATGATATTCTGGTGAACTGCACGCTTGCACAGGATGACTGGAGCTTGAGCATAGTGATAGATCCACTCATGAAGATATTCAGCCACTTTGTCGAGATCAAGGGTCTGTTCTCGGATCTGGTGCTCCTGCTCTACCTCCCCGAGGTCGTCCAGTATACGAGTCACTCCATCTCCTTGAAGGACATTCCAGGTCTGGGCGTATTTCTGTCCAATATACCCACTCCCATTCCGGGGGTTAAAGCGTCTATTGACGCTGGGCTCGAGGTCAAGTTCAACTCGCCCTTCATCAATCATCCGCTCATCAACGAGTACGAGCAGAATCCAACCGGAATAGACAATGGCAACGAATGGATTGAGATATACAATCCCACGGACCGGGCAATATCACTCCAAGACTGGTCGGTGGAAACTGTCCATGGGAACCAGATGCTGGAAGGCCTTTCTGGAGTGTCGATAAAGCCCCATGAAAGGATTGTCTACACCTTTCAGCATCAGATGCTCGACAACGGTGGAAGGGTGAAATTCCCTATTTGTGAGAGCATCGTCCTCAAAGATGCATCGGGAAACAGGGTGGACTCCACCCCCTGGACAACGGATCATCACAATGATGGAAGATCATGGCAGCGAGTTTACGATGGAGCCGATCGCTGGGTTTTCAAGGAGGCAACCAAAGGTTCACCAAACGGTAAGATAATGGTCGTATCATCGGAGATAGACTTCATCACAAGGACGATATGGGATTCGGCAGCTAGGGCATTTGGGGAGGCGGAAAGGGTCGAACCATCTCTAGAATCGCTTGGGTCGATTTTCAGTAGAACGGTGGATCTTATCATGGATAAGTGCATCGATTTGCTCGCATCATCGATAGTCGAGATGAGTCTGTACGTCGAAGTATCCCTGAATGAGTATTCTGGATCGTTCGGAGCAGGCTTCTCACTGAGTCTGGTCATCACCGAAGACTGCGTTAGAGAGACCCTATCATTGATAGGGGACCTGATTTGCAAGGCGTTGCTCAATTTGAAGAATCCTCTGGAGATAACTTCTCAAGCCCCGCCCGTTAAGCGGCTCGCAGAGCACATATTCATACGTTTCTCGGTCTTTGGAAGGGCAGGACTTCCCGGAATGGTGTCTAGCGTCGTCGACACTCCCGAATTCAGGCTGGAGTCCATGGTGAGCATCAACCTAGCCTGCATAGGATCCGCATTTGGATTCGATATAGGTGCTTGGAAGGTGGAGTTCGGAGTAGCGATCACGGGGATTCCCGCGGGATTGTTGTCAAATCTGTTCACAATCGATGTCAAAAAAACAGCGGACGTATGGATGGTCAAGGGAATGTTATTCGCATCCTGAGTCTCTGGGGGTCTATATATCCATCCATGAATGTAGCTGGCTACAACTTGAAAATCGTGACTTGGCCAGTTGTGTTGGGATTAGGCAAATTTGAAATACCTATATTATTTTGTGTCGACTATGACCGCCGCGGAAATGTCCTCCTCACTACCGGTCGGGGAGGGAGAGTGGATGAATGAGTTCGGTTGGGCATTACTGGCGGTCATAGGACTCATAGTCTTCTCGTTATACATATGGTCATATCTCTCCAAACATTTCGAGCTGATGAGGGCTAGGGAAGGCAAGTACACTGATTCTGATGTCATCGACTTCCTGGAGCGCTTCATCAAGATCGCAATAGTGATCATCCTGCTTGTCTCACTGTTCTTCGCTGCCTCAATCCTCTCTGAATGGTTCCGGGAAAACGTCTGGGTTCCATTCTTAGGGTACGCCCTTGACATAATATTCGTAGTGATCGTGGTGATGGTCGCAATGCTCATTGTCAGGGTGCTGAGGCGATTGGCAAGAAGGGCAAGGATCAAGTCCTCTTCCGAGGAATCGATCCACACCACCGCCGTCGAGTTCACGAGTCTGTTCATGAGCTACGTTGTGTACGCGGTCACGGGAATCCTGGTCATCCTGATTCTGATCTCTATGGTGCCCAATTTCAACCTGGCGGCAGCGATCGAGGAATTCATTGGCGAGAACGCCGGCAGCCTCATGATAACCGCCATCATAGTCGTTGCCATTTACTTCTTTGATAGAATGGTGGAGGCGATTCTTGAGGACTTCAAGTTCAGGACCAAGCGCTTCAGCCCCAAAGAGGTGGATTTTCTCAAGACAGTGGTCAGGTACTCCTTACTATTCATGGCGGCATTGATAGCGGTCTTCAGCATCTTGACCATGCTGGGATTGGAGCTGGTGGGCCTAGTGCTGGTGATAATAGTGATCACCTTTGTCTGCTTGGTACTAGCACTTTCCTACTCCACAATTCAGAACATAGTGGCCGGATTCGGCCTAATGGACACAGGACCATTCGATGTGGGCGATAGAATCAGCATTGGCGGTGGTATAACCGGAGATATCGTTGAAAAGGGTCTGGTCTTTACCAGAGTGAGGACCCTTGAGGGGGAGATCGTGGACATCCCGAACAGCGAGATGATCGAGGAGAAGATTTTCAACTACACCCTCTCCGGAGAGCACGGAATAATCGTTAGCATTGAGGTCTCCTACGAAGTTCCCCACGGGAAGGTCGAGAGAATACTCAAGCGGGCCGCCGAACAGTTGGACAACATCAGCAAAGATCACAAGCCAGAGCTCTACGCCAAGGATATCCGTGGCAATCGCATCCTCTATGACGTGGTGGTCTTCACCAAGGAGCCCATGAAAGACCGCCGTATTCGTTCAAACCTCATATTCAAGCTGCAGGAAGAATTCCACAAGGATGGACATAAAATCCTCTTCGAATCTCCTTGATTTCGATCGAAAAACCCCAATAGTCTTTCTATCCAAAAGTTGCTGGAAGAACTGAATCAAGAACTTTTATTAATGTCACGCTTTATCCGATGAGCGGGATGAGATGCAGTCCGATCCGCAGATATGGTTTCAGCTGACGCTACTTCTGATGATTGCCGTCATCAGCCATTTCGTTATCAGCAAGATGCGGCAGCCCATGGTGGTGGGTGAGATCCTTATCGGGATGGTGCTGGGGCCCAGCGTGATTGGATTCACTCTGATCGATGTCGATCTGGTCGCAACATTTGCCCAGTTCGGAGCGATCGTTCTCCTTTTCATGATCGGTTTGGAATCGGACCTGAAGTCCATCTACACCAAGCGTAATATTTCCATCGCCATAGGAGGGGTCGTGGTCCCATGGATCGCGGGCTTCGTCGTTTTCATGATGCTCATGCCCGATGCAGGTACTACCCAGGGGATCTTTGTAGGAGCCACTCTGGTGGCCACTAGCGTAGCTGTAACCGCAAGCGTTCTCATGGAACTCAAGATGATCAAGAAGCCGGTGGGTCAAGCCATACTTGGCGCCGCCGTTGTCGATGACATCTTGGGAATGGTGGTCCTTGCTATTGCCGGTGGAACCGCTGGTGGACAGATCGATATCCTGGGTATCATCTACCTTGTCGTCGCCGCCATAGGATTCGTGGTGATAGGTATCTGGGCCGGAACGAGATATCTTTGCCGCATATTGGAAAAAGCGGACCGGGAAGGCAAAGAACGTGGACTTGAGCACACTGGATTCCTCCTCGCACTGATGATAGCCCTTTTCTACGCCTACATAGCGGAGGTGATAGGCATATCGGCCATCGTAGGTGCTTTCGTGGCGGGAACAGTCTTCTCCTCGCTGGCAATCAAGGGGGAGTTCGAACGAGGTACCAAGTACCTGGGAGCCGTCTTCGCCCCGGTATTTTTCATATCTCTGGGTATTCTCTTTGATGTCTCCGGTCTCGCAGATTTCATCTGGGTTGCCATCATCATCTCGGTGGTGGCCGTGCTCTCCAAGGTGATAGGATGTAGCATTCCAGCCCTGGCTCTAGGAATGTCCTTGAAGGAATCGATCGCGGTGGGTGTGGGCATGAGCCCCAGACTCGAGGTGGCCATGATCATAGCCCTGTACGGTCTCTCTACAGGATTAATCGGACAGGATGTATACTCAATCGTGGTGTTCATGGGATTGATCACTGCGTTGATAACCCCACCTCTGTTCAGGGTCATGTTCCGCGGAGGCTCGTCAAAAGGTACAATGAACAGCTGGGATTCACCGCATCTAAAGGAAGGAAGGATGAATAATAGAAGGTGACCAGAACTCTGATCACTCGATGAGTTCCTGCCCCTGCATATAGGGTCTTAGGACTTCGGGTATGGTCACCGTCCCATCCTCGTTCTGGAAATTCTCCAGGACGACTACCATGGTCCTTGGGAGCGCGATTCCGGAGCCATTGAGGGTGTGCACGAACTCACTCTTCATATGCGGCTTCGGACGGTATTTGACCCTTGCCCTCCTGGCCTGGAAGTCGGTGAAGCAGCTGCATGACGAGACCTCCAGCCATTTATTGCTACCCGGGGCATGAGCCTCTATGTCGTAGCACTTGGCCGCCGCGAAGCCGAGGTCGCCCGTGCATAAAGTCATCACTCTGTAAGGGAGCCTGAGGCCTCTCAGTACATCCTCCGCGTTGTCAAGCAGGGTCTCGAGCTCATCGAATGAATTCTCCGGAAGAACGAACTTCACCATCTCCACCTTGTTGAACTGGTGAACCCTGATGATGCCCTTGGTGTCTGCGTGCTTCCCGGCCTCCCTGCGGAATGATGGAAGGTAAGCCGTATAATAGATTGGGAGTTCTTCCTTCTCCAGGACCTCATCTGCCAGAAGGTTCGTGACCGGAACCTCGGCGGTGGGATTCAACCAGAGATCGTCCCTCTCGACCCAGTACATGTCATCCTTGAGCTTTGGATATTGACCAGTGCCGATGACCGAGTTCTTGTTGACTATCACCGGAGGGAAAATCTCGGTGTATCCTTGATCCCCGTGGAGGTCGAGCATGTAGTTGATGAGGGCCCTTTCCAGCCTAGCTCCGTCCCCCTTTAGGACGTAGAAACCGCTTCCGGTTATCTTCGCCCCTCTGGTGAAATCGATTATGTCGAGATCCTCTCCGATCTCTATGTGATCTTTGGGCTTGAAGTCGAAATCTGTCGGTGAACCGAATTCCCTTATCTTCAGATTATCTTGATCGCCTGCGCCCACCGGCACAGTCTCGTGGGGGATGTTCGGGATATTGAGCACAACCTCATCCCGCTCACCCTCTAGTTCAGCAATCCTCGTGTCCAGCTGCTTTACCCGGTTGGAGACCTCTTTCATCTCCGCGATCTTCCCCTTCTTCTCATCACCGGACATCTTGGGGATCTCCTCAGCGACAATGTTCCTCTGCCTCTTCAGCTGGTTGCTCTCATCCACCAGCTTCCTCCACTCTCCGTCGATCTCCAGGAACCTGTCCAGGATCTCCTCCTCGTAAAATCTGTTTTTGAGAGCGTTCCTGACCAGCTTCGGGTTCTCCCTGATCAAAGCAACATCGAGCATTGCATCCCTTCCCGTAAATCAAGGTCTCTATTGAAAAAGCCTTTCCCCAAAATTCCCACACTGGTCGAACTGTCAGGGAACAAATTCGATCTCTCCGATCGCAGCGCCTGAAATTAGAGGACGCATTACGCGTACGCCAGATCACAATCAGCGATAGCTCTCAGATTCGAATGGAGGCCGATCCGTGAGCCTCCTAGCCTTCGGCCTAGAGGAGGAGAAGCCCGAGAGACCCAAGGAGACGGTTAACCCGAGGCCCAAGCCACAAGTTCCCGAGCAGACAGGTAACAACGCTCCCTTCGTGGAGCAGCACCTGGCCCGATACTGCTTCTTCTACAAGAACGGAGGGGATTGCCACTTCCTTCAATCGACCGATGAGAGCTGCATCGGCCATCCCTGTTACAACTGGAGATCATTCGACAAGGACCTCCTCACTCGCTACGGGATCCGCAGCATACGGATGGATTACTTCGACCTCAAGGAGAGGAGGGGGAAGCGGAGATGACCGCATTGATCATCTGCCCCTTCAAGCCTGGTCTGCTATGTGAGGCATCCCCGAATCTCCAAGAGGAATCTCGTTGTCTCGAGTGTCCGGCCCGGATCTCTACGAATATCGAGTTAGATGAATTTCTAACAACTTCTAACACGATTTCGAACACCGAGTTAGATGTACTGGCTACCCTCGGGTGTTCGAAATTCAGTTCGAAGTTCTGTTTCAATTTCGAACTCCTATCTAACATAGCCGGGGGTGATCCTCCTTGGAGGTGAGACTCTCCAAGGCCCGCAAGAGGGTCTATTCCCTGCTTGTCGAAGGGCTAGCGCCCTGCAAGGTCGCGGAGCATCTGGGTGTCAAGAGGAGCACGGTATCACACCACAAGAAGGAACTCGAGCGCGAGGGGTACATCAGACCTGTTCCCGGGACATCTAACCCTCAACTGTACACCCGGGGTCCGAGATCGAACATACTGGACAAGGCGATTTCGAACATCGAAGTTCGAAGTGACGGTGGGACCGTCAGAGACCCTCCCGCATCTAACTCCTCTCCGAAGGCCCCCGATACGACATTCGTACCCGATTCCCGGGTGCACATCAACGGCCGCGTCGTCTTCGAGGTGTCTAAGATCGGGGACATGCACCGTCTTCTCGTTCCGAACGGCACCGGGGAGAGGAGGGAGGTGCCCCTCTTCCCTCAGAAACCCTACCGCGATCACCACAACACCCGCTCCTGGAAGACCAAGATCTCCATCAACGGCGAGCTCGTCTCCATAGAGTTCTGGGAGGGCACCAACACCAGGCAGCTCCACATCTGGCCCCCTGAGCTGAACCTCGTTCCAGAGCAGTTCGAGAACGCCGAGACCTACATGATCCATCAGGCCCA
>DATKXF010000101.1:0-7529 GCA_035529155.1 Methanomassiliicoccales archaeon
ATGACCAGGCAGGCGCCGCCCCGCACCCTGTTGGTCTCTATACGGGGGAGGTCCCTGTATCCCGATATCTCCATCTCCTCTGTCCCTTCACCGTCCACGCATACCGGGCAGTTCTTGACGATGAGCTCTATCTCGCGGTTGGTGGGGGTGTACTGGAGGTGCTGGCACTGCTTGTAGAGTGGGATCTCCTCCTTGAACCTCTGCACCTCCCCATGGGTCGGTTTGTAATTGCCTATGCCATGCTCCCTTCGAACCACGTCTGCGATGAGAACGCTCATGGCCTGCCCCGTCCCACCGGCTGATCTGATAGGCCCTGCAAATGAGATAGCCAGGTACTCGCTGCCGTCCGAGTTTCGACCTATCTTGGCACCGGCGATTCCCTCAAGGGGAGCCACAAGAATTCCCTCGGTGAGCACCGCGAGGCCCACCCTCACAGCCCGGTCAATCGCCTGCTCCCGGGTGGTGGCGGGCATGTTTGCCACCTCCTTGGCCAACATGAGCGAGACCTCCTCCCTGTCGTAATCGTTACTAAGCTCCCTGATACGCTCGGCCACCCCGTCTACATTCCAGTCAGAGAGTATCTTCTCCACCCTGGAAGCGAGGTCCTCGGCCTTGGGAATCTCCACATAGGTCTCGGGGTCAAGTCCTCTGGATCGCGCCCTTCGGGCGACAGAGTAGCAGCGCTCAGTCTCCTTGATTAACGATTCAAAGTAGAGTTCCATGGATTCGCTGCAAGCAAGCTGGTGCATCCTCTATCCCCTCGGAAAGCCCCGTGAGATAATGGGCCTCATGATAGATAACTATACCTCGGAGGGGAGCTTGGGGCTCGCTGCCAGCACCTCCATAATGGCAGCCCTAAGCTCCTCTACGCCCTCTCCCTCCAGAGCGGAGATCTTGATCCTGCTCGAGGTGGACCGTTCGATGTCCGCCTTGTTCTCTACCTCGATGATCGGAATTTCTGGCATCCACTCTTTCAGGGAATGCAGAAGATGGAGCTGTACGTCGATGGTGTACCCAGAGGTCTCGGTGGGGTCTATCATGAACACGATGAGGTCTGCTAAGTACTTGATCGCGAGAACCGCCTGTCTTTCTATGGCATTCCTCTCCTCCAATGGCCTGTCCAAGAGACCCGGGGTGTCGACCAGTTGATAGGTCTGCCAGCGACTCGTAAAATGCCCCACCCCCACCCCCTTGGTGGTGAATGGGTAAGTAGCGATAACGGGTCTCGCGTTCGACAGCTTCTCTATCAGCTGGCTCTTCCCCACATTCGGAAACCCGGCGATGACGGCGGTAGGGATGTGAGTATCGATGTTGGGAAGTTTCCTGAGCTTATTCCTGGAATCGCCAAGAAACTCCAGTTCCTTGGATATCTGATCCACGACGGAGGATATCCTGCCGTAGAACTCCTTTCTCATGTGATCGACGACATCTATATCCTTCGAATACCTGATCTTCCTGAGATATTCGCGCTGTAAGCCTGAGCATTTCTTGGCGCACCAGCTTACCGCTCCCAGGGACTTCTTCAGCGGGTCCACTCCTACCAGGACGTCCACCAGCTCCGAGTAGAACTCCTCCTTCCTGTCGAGATTGGGGAAGGCCCTCACGTATTTCATGAGGGTCGAATTCAGTACGTCCCCCACGGCGGAGACCTTTGCCAGCGAGGTCTTCTTGGCGGTGTCCAACCTTGTATTGCCCCTCTGACTGATCTTGGATGCTTTGTGAAGAGCCTTGTCGAGTAGCTCGTTGGATTTGAGTATGGTGGGGATTTTTCTCCGCCAGTCGACCATGAACCGGATAAGCGTATAGGAAACATTTAATCCCTACTACTGGGTTGGGTGAACTAGGTGCGCCTATGGCCTACGATTTGGAGTATAGGATATGGCTCAAGCGTAACGGTCGGTTCCTCATCAGCAGCGGACGGGCAAAGCTTCTGAGGTTCATTGAGGAGAAAGGCTCGATATCCAAGGCGGCGGAGGAGATGAGGATGTCATACCGGCACGCCTGGGGGGCGATCAAGAAGGTGGAGGATGCGCTGGATACCAAGGTCATCACCTCCGAGAGGGGCGGTCAAGAGGGCGGGGCGTCCCGGCTCACCGAGGCGGGGAAAGAGGTTCTCATCGCCTATGAGAACCAGGTCATGATGTTCGATGACCAGATCAAGAATCAGTACAAGAAGCCCACCCTGACCGCCGATGGCGTCCTGATCATTGACGACCAAGTAGTCCTCATTCAACGGGGTAAAGAACCATATAAAGGTTATTTTGCCCTGCCCGGCGGGATCGTCGAGTACGGGGAGAGCATCGAGAATTGCGTCGTCCGGGAACTTGAGGAGGAGACAGGGCTACGTACTGAGATACTTGACATGGTAGGGGTCTACTCCGATCCGGGAAGGGATCCTCGGGGACACTTTGTATCGGTTGTTTTTCACCTGGCGAAGATCGGAGGCGATATAGAATCCGGCGATGACGCCGCGGAGGTGAAGCTTTTTCCCCTTGACCAGCTACCGGAGATGGCCTTTGATCACTCCCAGATACTGAAGGATTTCATCGAGATGCGGAGCGAAATGCTCTGAACGCAAGATCTGAGCGTCTGTTACTTATTTCTATCCCCAAGGCGTTATATCAATCGCGATGATAGACAATGAGTTCGACCGGGAGATACTCCGCCTCCTCCAAAAGAATGGAAAGCTCACCTACGAAGAGATATCCAAACAGGTGGGAAGACCGCCCTCCACGATCAGGGATCGCATCAAGCGCATGGAAGAGAACCGTCTCATCCTTGGATATTCGACCGTAATAGATGAGAAACGAGTTGGCTTGGCGGCAGACGCTTACATCGCGGCCGATGTTCCTCCCCATCGAACATCAGAGGCTTTCGCTGCCCTCTTCTCCATGGAAAGGGTCTCTGAAATACTGAAAATAACTGGAGAAAGGAGGATCATGTTCAGGATCAAGGCGGCGAACAACGAGGAACTTATGTCAATGATCGACAGAGAAATTCGTCCTCTTGGCTTCGAGAACATTGATGTAAAGGTGGTACTCGACCACCTCATACGTTACCCTGGACTGTGAACTCAGTAATGTCTCTGAGATACGAGCCAGAAGTTTCTTTCAAGATTTCCATCCTTGAGCTGCAGCTCGTGAACTGATTCGATGTAGTCAATCTCCGTCTGGCTAAAAAGTCTGGAATCGTACTGACATAAGGCGGTGAAGCCTATTGGAAGGCCACCCATCGTCAATGTCGCCTCGTACTTGAGGACCTCCGAGAAGAGCCCGGAATGGTTGACGGACCAGGAGACATCCCCAACGACCACCAGAGTCTTGTACCCTTCATCTTGTATCTCTTTTAACAATTTTACCCATCCAGTTATCGCTGATTCGGAACAGAAGGCGTCGCCCTTTAGGTAGAATTGGGTCGCCCTCATTAACCTCAATCTTCCCTGGACGATCCCTTCCCTTATTCTCCCGATCATGTGACTCTCGCCGTTGCTCAGGGAATCGAGCCCTGCATCATCGACAAGGTAGATTAGTAACTCATCATCATCGATCCAATCAAGAATATCATAGACACTTCTTAAGCGCTCTATATCGCTAGAATAAACCTGTATAGCGTGGTCCCCTCTCCGGTAAGCTTCGGTCCATATTCCATCGTTCAAGTTAACACTTGTTCCCTGAGTTTCGGCGTTTTTCAGATTCTGTGGATGTTTACATAGCTAACTAGCATAAACCTTTCCAACGATTTATCGAACATTGCTAAAGTTTCTCATACTCTAGCTAGAAGAAGATTGTTGGACGTTCGTCCAAGAATCATAATGACTTGAGAGTTCGAATTGGAAAATTTGACGATAATGGTGAAAAAAGGATTCGTTTATGCGAAATATGAAGACGGGTACGGCTCATTTATTCAAGGTCGAGAATTTAGACCGATGAGATATTGTATCTAGCGATGTCTTGCTGATTATGGTTTCAAAGATATCTTTGCATGGAGGTTTCATTTGCGTTTTGTATCTTGGAACGTGAACGGTATCAGGGCAATTCAGAAGAAGGGATTCCCGGAATGGATGGTGAAGAACGATTCCGAGGTAATCTGCATTCAGGAAACAAAGGCCTATAGGGAGCAGCTGAAGGAGGATCTTCTAGGAATCGGTGATTATCACTCATATTTCTCCACTCCTGAAAGGAAGGGGTACAGCGGGGTGGCCATATACACCAAGGAGGACCCCATTTCCGTGGAGGAGGGGATGGGCGCAGAAAGATTCGACCGTGAGGGAAGGGTACTGATTGCTGAATATCCCAGCTTCTTCCTGATGAACATCTACTTCCCCAATGGCAAGGCTTCAAAGGACAGGCTCAGTTATAAGATGGACTTCTATGAGCATTTCCTGAGATTCGCCAATGAGATGAGGGCGGAGAAAGGCGTAATCGTTTGCGGGGATGTCAACACTGCCCACAAGGAGGTCGATATTGCGAGGCCTAAGGAGAACTCCAAGATCTCGGGTTTCCTTCCGGAGGAGAGGGAATGGATCGACCGGTTCCTGGCCACCGGATTCCTGGACACATTCAGGGAGTTTGACCAGTCCCCGGATCGCTATTCCTGGTGGGATATGAAGACCAGAGCCAGGGAAAGGAACGTTGGATGGAGGATAGACTACTTCTTCATCAGCGAGGAACTCAAACCCCTGCTTAAGGGGGCTGACATCCACGAAGAGATCCAGGGCTCGGATCACTGTCCGATCTCACTCGAAATAGACTTATGAAAAACGAGAGAAGGTGGTTTTGCCCAATTCCTAGAACCAGAATTGGATCAAGCACCAGCTGAAGATTTCCTCTGCTGGAGACCCAGCATGATGTTTATTATACCAAGGATGATGGCATATGCGGCGATTATCCACAGTATGGCAAGCACTCCGGCGCCCGGAAACAGGATGATGAGCATTCCGAAAATCAGGGAAAGGATCCCCGAGGCGGCGAGTAGTCCCTTGCTCATGTTGTTGAAGACCCCGATGGCCTCCTGGGGCGTCCATACCGCGGCAATTATCTCGAATATCCCGAAGATCATCGCCCAGGCACCAACTAGGTAAGCCATTGCCAGGAGCGTAATGTCTGGCCAGGCAAGTGCGATGATGCCTATGATGATTCCGAAAATACCCTGAGCTATGAAGAGCCACCGGGCCTGTTTCAGGTCTTTTCCCATAATGCCACTGAATAGTGAGAAGAAGCCCAGCAATAATGCGAAGGTACCGAAGAGTATGGTGACTGTGAGCAGTGTGATTCCAGGAAGCACGAAGGCCAGTATCCCGAAGATGAGGGCGACCAGTCCGACCGCGACCTTCTCCCACCACTTTCGCTTCTTCCACTGTTCCTCGATCTGTTTCATGTCCATTTCATCCATAGGTTGCACCTTTGGATCTATCATGATGTCACTTGCATCCCGAACTAACGTTCGCCAAGTAGACAGATGTTTTTTCAACAGGATTAAAAGGATATGAACATTTCTATTGCACCACTGTAATCAAAGTCGATAATTCGGACTTTCTCGATGCCTGGACAATCAGAGAAAGTATGGCTCTCTGATTATCATATAATGTTAAAAACGAGGAAAGGTAGAAGAGTGAATACGACTAAGTTCTGACCATATGGAGTTGATCGAGCTCCTCGACCGTTGTCTATATGAGGATGAGCTAAGGGAGATACTAGTGACCATTGGCGGGAAGCCAGATGGGATAAAGAGCGATCTGCTGGAGAAGCTGACACATTCCGATTATGATACGGCCGAGGTATTGAGACTGATCGACGAGGACATACTGACAATCGTCTGCCTTGAGTCGGGCGTACCCACAGTACCCAGTAAGGATGAGATGGTGGAACTCATCTTGGAGGATGTCCTCGGGGAGAAGCACGATTACTTCGAGATCTCGACCAAAAATGATGATGGTGGCATGCAGTCCGGCCCGATGAACCCGGATTTTGATGGAGAGCTCCCCGATGTGGACTTTGACGATGTGGTCAACAAGATCGGAGGATGGATTCCTGTCAACACCTACCTTCCCAAGGCGGTCATCACAAATGACCTTGGTGATTTCTTGAGTCGCGAGGGATTCAACGCTCGTGTCAAGATGGACTTCGACATCCGGGTGGGAAGAAATGTGGTGGTCGAGATGGCTAGAGGAAGAAATCCCAAGGACATAGACGAACTCCTTGAACGAATGGTACATGACCTTGAACAGATCGAATCAGTGGTCGGGGTCATATATGGGGTCGAGAGCGAGGAGATCGTCGATAGGATGGAGGAAGCACTCGAAGGGGTCTTCGAAGACCCTGATAGAGTGGCGATAGTCCTCATCTGATCCTGCGATAGAATCTTGTCTATCCTTCTACAGCGCCAGCGCTATTCATCTTCCTCAAATTTCAGGGATGTCGAGTTCATGCAGAACCTTTTCCCTGTTGGGGCGGGGCCATCATCGAACACGTGACCGAGATGACCACCGCATCGCGAGCAGTGCACCTCCGTCCTCTCCATTCCCAGCGTTTTGTCGATCTCGTATTCCATCCTTTCCTCTGAGACAGGCTTGGAGAAGCTGGGCCAGCCTGTTCCCGAGTCGTACTTGTCCTTTGAGGAGAATAGGATGTTCCCGCAGCCCGCGCACCTGTAGTTACCCTTCTTCTTATTGTTCCAGTACTCGTTGGCAAACGCGAGTTCGGTTCCCTTCTCCCTGAGAACATGGTACTGCTTTCTCGTGAGTACCTTGCGCCATTCCTCATCCGTCTTCTCTACCTCATGGATCATGAACACGCCTCACTGTAGCTAAGGAATTTCTAACTAATTGTCTATAAAACCTGCGATGCACTATCAGAAGATTGACGACCCCCGATCTGCATCGATTTCTTAGGGATGAAATGACCATGTGATATCATGTACTCGACCGTTCTTGTGACCGCCCCAGACCTGGAAACCTCAAGAAGGATATCAAGATATCTCGTAGAAGGGAGACTGGCTGCCTGCGCCAACATCTTTCCCATAGATTCTATCTATCGATGGGAGGGGAAAATCATGGAGGAAGGAGAGTACGCCGTACTGTTGAAAATAAGAACAGAGGATTTCGAAGCCCTGAGAACAATAGTTCTGGAACTCCACCCATATGAGGTACCGTGTATTGTCAGATACGAGATAAGAGAGGGGCATGTCACCTACTTGAACTGGATAGGGGAGTCCACAGAAAGATGATTCATGATCGAATATGATCTGGGTGATCGAGTCGACATCGCAAAGGAGGTCATGTGATGAAGGTGCTAGGAATAATGGGTAGCCCGAGAAGAGGTGGGAACACCCATGTTCTCATGAAGAGATTGATGGATGGGTGCCGTTCTCAGGAGGCGAAAACCGAGATCATCGAGTTGGCAGGTCTGGAGATAGGGGAATGTGATGGTTGTCAGGCCTGTTGGAAAGGCCTTGAATGCCCTAAAGGCGACGATATGCTGGATATCTACGAGATGATCAAGAGCAGCGACGCCCTCGTTTTCGGCACTCCG
>DATKXF010000102.1:0-19795 GCA_035529155.1 Methanomassiliicoccales archaeon
AGGCTGTTCACCACCACGTCAACCTTCTCCTCAACGAGCTGTTGTTCCAGTTCCTTGACGAAGGCTCCATAACCCCCGAGCGAGCTTAACGGTCGACCTGTGATCTTGTCA
This sequence comes from Methanomassiliicoccales archaeon, assembly GCA_035529155.1. Taxonomy (GTDB): domain Archaea; phylum Thermoplasmatota; class Thermoplasmata; order Methanomassiliicoccales; family JAAEEP01; genus JAAEEP01. The sequence continues at coordinate 112 of DATKXF010000102.1, forward strand.
CCGGTGGTCTTGACGATCTGGATCTCGATCTCCTCGTCTGGAAAATGCCCTCTGAACCGTTCGATGAAGAGCTCTGTCTGGACCAGAGCCAGCTTGCTTCCCCTGGTTCCCACAATCATAACGCGTCCTCTAGACACTCACCATAGGCCTCCACCGTAAGATCGATCTCAGCATCGGTATGAGCCGTGGAGATGAAGTTGGTCTCGAACTGCGAAGGGGGCAAGTAGATCCCCCTGTTCATCAGACCCGTGAACAGGTCCCTGAAGGCCGAGGTGTCGCATGACCTCGCTCCTGCGTAGTCCTTCACCTGCCTATCGGTGAGGAACAGCTGGAACATCGAGCCGATGCCCTGAGCCCGGAAGGGCAGGCCTATCTCCTCGATGACTTTGGTGAGGCCGTAACGCATCTGCTCTCCCTTTCGCTCCAGTTCCTCGTAGCCAAGGGTGCGCATCTTCTTCATGGTGGCGATACCCGCGGTCAGGCTCATTGGGTTCCCACTGAATGTCCCGGCCTGATAGACCTTGCCCATGGGGGAGACCATTGACATGATCTCCTCCGAGCCGCCGAACATGCCGATTGGAAGGCCTCCTCCAACGACCTTGCCCAGGATGGTCATGTCAGCGGATTTGTGGGCGATGTGGGCGCTGACTATCATTCATCCTCTCTCCTTACAATCTCCCTCGCCCTGCCCATCGCACTCTCGTAAGATGCATCAAGGAGTTTCCACGTCTCCTCATCATCAAGGACCGAGCGCAGAAGCTCTTCCCTCTCGCCCTGATCGCTGACTGTCGATTTCAGCTCGTTCCTGAGTTCCTGCAGGATCTGGCCCATGAGTTCTATCTCGTCGTTCAGCTCCCTCTCCAACCTTTCCCTTAAGAATCTTGAAAGGGCGGGACTCCTCCCCAGGGTCGAGATGGCCACCAGGTAAGCTCCCTTGTTCACCACCGAGGGTATCAGGAAGTTGCCAGTCCCATGAGCCTGGTTGAACAACTTGCCCTTCTCCTGGGCCATATCGCAAATCATTTGGTTCAGAACTTCATCGTCGGTGGCGGCGATCACGATGTCGCTCCTATCCACCAGTTCATGAACGTGGTCCATGGCCTCCCCCTTGATCCTGCTTACCCTCAGGGAATCGAAACCTGGATGAAATTTCCTGGACACCACTATAACATCGGCCTCATCCTCGAAATATTTCGCCTTCCGAAGACCTACATCTCCTCCGCCGAAGATCACCACTCGCTTTTCCAGCAGATCGAGTACCAGGGGAAGCATCTAAACACCGATCGCTCTACCTTCTTCAATCGAGTATTGGACGGGAACATTGAAATCTTTTTTCCGCAAAGGGCTTTCATTCTTGCGCCTTCGGCTCATTCTACTCATTTCGTTCTAGATGGACAATCTTCTGCATCGGACGGAGAATAGCCTTTTCAGCCGGTCAATGAATCGAACGATCTTCACCCGAGTTACGAAGGTATCCGCAGTAAAGGTAATGTGTCACCCCTTCATTTACTAGGAGGCGAGGAATTTGAAGATCCTTATCATCGATATGACACATGGTGGCGACCTGCTCGCCCTGGAATATGCAGAACGCGAGAACGAGGTCACATGCTTGGACTGTTACGGAACCTGCAGCGAGGAGGAGAAAGCCGTTCTCGAGAAAAAGGGCATTCGCTGTATGAACATCGCTCCCGATGAGGACTTCGATCTGCTCGTATCTCCCATCCACTGTCCAGATTCGTTCATATCGAACGCTAGGTACGAGAGCAGAAAGACCTTCCATCAGGCAGTGGGTGAGCTGGTCGTGTTCAGAGGAAGGATCTTTGAGGTGACCGGTGCAAGGGGCAAGACAACGACCTGTCATGTTCTCTCATATGTTCTAAATCGCTTCGGAAGGACGATCGCACAACTGAGCAGCCGCGGCATCCACTTCTACGATGATGGAATAGAGGTCATCGAGGAGGGGGTGAGCATCGCACCCCCATCAATTCTCAAAGTCTCGAAGCTGGAGCTGCCATACGATCATTGGGTACTGGAGGTCTCGCTTGGTGGAACTGGCCTGGCGGATGTGGGGATCATAACCACCCTGGGCGAGAACTACCCCATCGCCGCAGGCAGCCGTACTGCCTTCGACGGGAAGAAGCAGATGATGAACCTGACAAAGAAGATAGCGGTGTTCCCCGAGGAGGAGCGGGAAATATGGGCCCCCCAGATCCCTCCGGGCATATGGATCTCAACCTTCGGGGAGGGCGGTAACGTAAACGGCATCGTGGACGGCCCGCTTGAGCTGGGCAGAGAGGTCGGGGTCAAGTTCAAATGCCATCCGGTGGGAGAATTCTCCACCACACTCAAGGGCAACTTCTTGGTTCCGATATACCTGAGACCAATGGCGGCTGTCCTGACTGGACTAAAATCCTGCGGAATCCCGATGCCACAGCTCTGCGAGGCACTGAAGGACTTTCCTGGGGCACCTGGAAGGGGTGAGGTTTACAAGGAAGGCGATACCTGGATCGTCAAGGACCACAATCCCGGCGTCTCGGGTCACTCCATCGAGTTTGAGATCTCTGTACTGGAGAAATTCTATGGCGCGGAGGACGTGGGCCTGGTCATCGAACCGACTTCCAAACGAGTGCGGGAGAAGCTCGATCTCAAGGAGATGGATCTCATATTCGATGTTCACGACTCGATCAAGGGGGCGTACCTCCTGAACCCGGAGGGTAAGGAGAAGGAAGTGAAGAACTTCACCTCGATCCAGGATATCGGAGAAGTGCTGGACAAGCATCCGATCATCCTCTGGTGCACCAAAGAGGGATTCATCTAGAAATGGGCACCTTGATCCAAGGGTGAGAATGACCTACATTGGCTTTCTCAGCACGACCTGGTAGAGCCTCTTGGGCAGGGGACCTTCTGTGAACTCCTCGATGCTCACGATCTCGTATCCTTCGGCCAGTCTTCTGACCTTGCCTTCGGAGAAATAGTGGACCACGAACCCATTCATCTCCCACATGTCCTCTCCCATGTGCGTACCCCGACAGAAATGAGGATCTTCTGTGTTCCGGACCGAGTATATATTCAATCCTCCAGGCCTGAGGACACGGAGCGCCTCAGAGAATATCATGGCCAGCTCCTCCTCCGTGAGCTGCATGGTGAAGAACATATGTGAGAAACAGGCATCCACCGAATCGTCTGGGAGGGAAATACCTTCTCGAATGTCATGCTCGTCGAGCTGGAGAAGGCCCTCGACCCCCAGGACCCGGGCGTTGTCCTTGAGCTGGTTCAGGCATGTGCGTGAATAATCCAGGGCGATGACCTTCATCCCCTCCCGCAGGAAAAGGACGGTGTCCCTTCCCTGTCCACACCCCAACTCGAGAACATCTCTGGCCCCTTCTTCTATCAGCATCTTCAGGGCGTTGAGGCCTATTTGGCTTGGCTCGGTCCCGAACCTCTCGGGGAAATCCCTGTAGATCGATTCCCAGTGTTCCTTCTGGTCCTTCGTCAACACGACCACCGTGGCAAGAATCGGAATGTTGCTTTACATAGATTCGCATCTTTTTTATTTAGAACGTTCCATATTGTTGATGGGAGAGCGATGAAAAAACCAATGGGGAATCTAAGCTTCAAGATCATGGCGGCTTTGCTCCGCTTGTTCAAGAAAGAGCCCTTCATGAGACAGCGCCTGGAATTCGCTGGCATACGGGAAGGGCAAGTGGTCCTCGATTTTGGTTCTGGTCCGGGATACTTCTCCGCTTTAGCCGCTGAGATCGTGGGCCCCTATGGCAAGGTATACGCGGCGGACATCCAACCCCTGGTCACGGACTGCATCGAGAGTCTCAAGGAGAAGAGAAATCTCGAGAATTTGGTAGCCATCGTGACCGACTGCGATACCTCCCTTCAAGACGAAAGTGTAGATGTGATCCTGCTCTTCGACATCATCCACATGTTGGAAGACCCGTACAGGGTCCTCAGAGAGATGATAAGGATCCTGAAGAGCGATGGCATCCTCTGCGTGGACGTGTATCATATGCCCGTGGAGCGCGCGATCGGCATCGTCGAGTCTGCAGGTTTCAGCAAGGATGAGCAGTTGGAGAATACCATCAATTTCGTTAAGAATATCAAAAAATAGGAAGAAAGGGGAAGGGGTTTCTCGTTCTACCACTTGCTCTTGCCCTTGCCGCTCTTAGGAGGCCACTGAGGCTGCTTTGGTTGCTGCTCTCCGCCGCCTCCCCTGAGGAAGTAATACAGAACTGCAAGGATAACCACCACGACCACGATGATCACGATGTAGATTATGAGGTCTATATCACCCGTGACATCTCCAATAGAAGTCGAAGTGGATGCAGCCTGGCCCTCATCTATACTGTTGATCGCTGCCACCTTGTAGTAGTACACCTGACCGCTCTGCACCGATGTGTCGTTATACTGCAGAACATTGCCAATGTGGGCTAGCAGCGCGAGGGCGTCGGGTGACGTCCCCCTGTAGACCTTGTAATTAGTCACAGGGGACCCGCCATCGCTGGCCGGAGGCTCCCAGTGGAGTATGATCGTGCTTCCTCCCGGGGTGGCGCTGAGGTTCAGCGGAGCCGAGGGCGCTGTTGGTTGCACCGGTGAGAACGGAGTGGCGGTGACAAGGTTGGACCTCTGGCCCTCACCCTCGCTGTTGACTGCACTCACGCTGTAGTAGTAGGTCTGTCCATTGACGATGTCAGTGGTATCGTTGTAGGAGGTAACCACACCCAGATCGGCCTTAAGACTGAGGGAGAGAGAGTTGGTTCCCCGGTAGACATAGTAGTGGGTGATGGGCGAAGCGCCGGAGTTGAAGGGCGGATCCCAGTTAAGCTGTACCCAAAGTCCGCTTGATGCCGCCCGCAGGTTCTGAGGTGCTGATGGCACCATCCCTTCGGCGTTGGGAATGGCGAACACTATGTCGGTGGCCACGCCCTCACCGTAGCTGTTGACAGCGCTCACCTTGTAGTAGTAGGGGTGGTCGTTGACCAGGTTGGTGTCGTTGTAGGTGAGCTCGGTCGTATCGTCAAGCAGTATCAGCGATTCGGAGGATGTTCCCCGGTATATGAGATAATGGTTGACGGGCGTGAAGCCAGGGTTCGAGGGTTGACTCCACTCTAGGAGGATATAACCATCGCCTGCCGTGGCGTTGAGGTCCTGCGGGGCGGTAGGCAGCTCGTTCTGCGAATAAGCGTACTTGAGATCCTTGGCGAGTGAGTCGTAGTAACTGATGTGGAAATTGCCATCCGCATCTCCAGTGATCGAGGTGAATTGACCTACATCACCCTCATCAATCGTGCTCGCGGTCCAATCTGCACCTGATTTCACAAAGTACACCAGGTTGCCCAGATCGGATTCAAAGCAGCTGATATGGGGCGCACCCATGGAATCGAGTACCAGCGACGAGTACTTGCCCACATCTCCCTCGTCCTCAATGGTGGATGTTGCCCAATCGCCGCCCGGGTTCGTGGCATACTTCAAGGCGGTGTTGGTATCGTCGTAATAGCTGATGTGAATGGTCTCACTAATCCCCATCCCGATCGATGTCCAGCGCCCCACATCCCCCACGATATCGAGAGGGGAGATGCTCCAGCTAGGAAGGGCGTTCGTGGCGTACTTCAGGTTTCTATTGGAGACGTCGTAATAGCTGATGTGCACCTTGTCACTGAGATCGGTGACGATTGCGGAGTATTGACCCACATTGCCCTCTGAATCGACCGCGGTAGTGTTCCATGTCCCACCCTGGTTGGTCGCGTATTTCAGGTTGCCGTTGTTCGCATCGTAATAGCTTATGTGCACCTTTTCCGAGGAATCCAATGCTATCGACGAGTACTGGCCCACGCTGGTGGCATCATCGATGACGGATGTGCTCCATATGCCGCCCGAATTAGTGGCATATTTGAGGTGACCACTGGTCGCATCGAAATAGCTAATGTGAGCGCTTCCATTGGAGTCGACCGCAATCGAGGAATACTGACCAACATTCCCCACATTATCGCCCACTTGGATCACCCAGGCTCCTCCTGAGGTGAAGGCATACATCAGACGTCCCATCGTGGCGTCGTAGTAGCTGATATAAACATTACCTTCAGCGTCGACTGCTATGGATGAGAACTGACCCACATCATTCTCGCTGTCGATGGACATTGTGACCCAGTTGTCACCAGTCGCGGACACGCTAATCGTGGCTATGGAGAGAAGCATCATCGCGGCCATCGATATCGCAAGGAATGAAATGACGGTCCGTCTCCGATCCTCCCTGGGTTTCGGACATCCATGGAGTACTTCCGTATCTCTCCTAGGTCTCATTTCACCACTCATCCCAATTAGTTGCATTAGGGGGGAAAATCAACATTGACTCCTCAACGAAATCTCCATATCCATCTGGGGTTGGAATTCACTGCCATTAGCCTTCTACCCTGCCATTAGCCTTCTACCAGATGAAATTGCATCCCATATGTTTCTGGATTTTCCCCTGACAAAAACGGGGATTGCCTATACTTGCTATAAAACTATTGTTTCCAGTCCAGTGGGTTGTGAAGCTCGACATTCTTGAAGCTTGCCGATGACAGGTATGAAATACTACATGCTCTTACCATCTCTTTCAATCAAGAACGAGGGGAAACATGCGATACTGCAATTACTGTGGTCATGAGAATCTTGACGCTGCTCAATACTGCAATAGTTGTGGGAGGGCCCTACGGCCCGAGGCAGACCAGCATATACCAAAGGGAGATTTCGAACGCAGGATCGACGACTTCACCCAGGAGATGGAGTCCCTGGGAAAGAAGGTCGAGAGGGAGTTCGACACCATGGGAAAAGACCTAGGAACCTGGTCGGACAGCACGCTGGGAATCCTGGGTCCCCTGGTATGGAGCCTGGTCGGTCTTGCCGTTCTCGTCCTGATCATCGGAGTGTTGTGGATACTCGGTGACAGCATCCAGACTTTCCGGGACATTGCTGATTTCCTACTTGCCAACATCTGGCTCATTTTCGCTCTAGGGCTCTTGCTCTCATACTCCAACTTCTTCTCCAGGAGATATAAGGAGCAATTCAGATGGGTGCAGCCCATATTCACCGCACTGGGAATAGTCTTCGGATTGTGGATCGCGTCCGAGGTGATGTACATCGTGGCCGTGAACTTCAACATCGAAATCCTGGAGACCATCGCATCCATAATGTCCACCTACTTGGGGATCATCTTCATGGCAATCATGGTCATCGGATACGTGGCATTCTTGATAAGCCTCATGTCGTCAACGGGAGCATTCAAGGAGACACAACCCCGTTTCGATCAACCCCGCCCGGGCTATGAACCCGTTCCCCCTGGAGATTACAGGCGCATCTACCGCTCGGGCAGGAACCGGTTGCTGGGCGGCGTGTGCGGGGGCATGGGGGAATACGCCAACCTTGATCCCAACATAATCAGGATCATCTGGATCATACTAACGGTGGTGTCATTAGGCATAGCGATCCTAGGCTACTTCATCTGCTGGATAATCATTCCGAGGAACCCATACGATACCTGGCAGTGAACTAATGGTGCTCAGGAAAAGGAAATCATGAATTATCATGAGAGTCCTTTGCTCTTCGAGGAGGAAGCATGGACAGCGGTAGATCCAGAACGCTGGTCGAGAGAAAGAGGATAGACAACATTATTCTGAAATCCTTCATTGTGGTTTTCGTCTTGATTCTCATTGTTTTCATAGGATTCAATATATCGAGCGGAGACTTGACTGATGTTCCTGCGAGCGTGATGATCGCCCTGATGCTGGCGTTCTTCATCACAGGCCTGGTCTCGATCATCCTGCAACGCCGCATCGTCAAGATACCGGTGAGAAAGATACTCGTTTGGTTCATTCTGGCATCTCTCCTATTGGGAGTTTCTTTCGCTCTCGTGCTTTATACTCTCGACCTAACCAACAGTGTTGAGTTGACATTTGGAACCGAAAATGAAGTGAAGAGTCTGTTGTTGATAGGAGTATTCTTGGTATCCTTCGTGGTAGCCATCATCGTGGAGTTGTTCCTCCTTGTCCTGGGGTTCGGAGCCATCGGTGTGGTGATCGCCCTGGAGAGACGATACTCTCCCAAGATCCTCGTTAGATTGGCGAACCTGAGCGATAATAAGAAGAAAGGTCTTTTCGACAGTATCATCGCCTGGATCTTTAACGTCCCGCCGTACCTTGACTCCTCGACATTGAAGGTCAACTATCCACGAGGAGAACGATTTCCCTGGAGGAGGTTCTGGAAAGCAACAGGGTGGGAGGTCCTGTTCGCGGCATTGGTGGCACTCTACATAAGCCTGAATCCATTCCTTCTCTCGGGAATAAGAATCGAACAGCTATTTTCCACCCTCACCTCTGCTTCATATCTACTTCCGTTGATAATCCTGCCCTGGTTCATCTATGCAGCGATCGATGCCAAGATCACCGGGGTCACAAAGGACTTCAGGCTCTACGACGGGATCAAGTCAAAGGTGTTCCAGACAATTGGTCTCTTGGGCACGATAGTCATCTTCATCCGCTTCGCCCTGGAGAGGAACAGTGGGGTGACGATCCTTCTACTCTTCACCGGCTTCATCGTGATCTTCCTTATCGTCGCCACCCTCTTCAACTTCATCTACTTCAACAGCTTCGAGGAGGATCTGGGGGCGGATGTGTGCGAGACCTTTGAGAGCATGAGGTCCGCAAGGAAGTCAGAAGGTGGATGAGATGGCCTTAAGGCCATTGAAGGAAGAGTATTTCATCTGGATCTCAGAAATCCTGGTAGAATCGTTCCAGGACAAGTATGGGAGACCCTCCCATTTCAAATCGGAGAGGATCCCCCGCTGATGGAATCGGGATTGCTTCATGATCACCCTTTTCAGTATACTCGTGGCCGAGAGAATGAGCAAGGTAATGGAGGTCATCATGCTCAAGTGAGTTGATCAACAGAGGCTCCCCAAGCGAAATGCTCCAAGAGCAGAACGAAGTGGATCGAGAGACTGAGGCTCAAATTCGGGCTTTCCCTCTTGGGTCTGCGATCTTAAGTTGGGCTACGTCGAGTATCTTGCGGTCGCTCCAGAATACAGGAAGATAGGGGGATCGCCCTCTTGAACGAGGCAAATGCATTCGCTACCTCGCGCCGCTTCAAAACTCCAAAGCTCTACCTGGCAAGTACCAACAAAAAGATCGTAAGCCTTTACCTGAAGATGGAAATCCGAAGAACGAAGAAGGTGAAGATTGGAATGACCCAGTATCTCCTCAGAATAAAGGATTGGTGGTCCCTGGAGCTCAACCTTTAAAATAGAAAAAAAGATGGCCGGGCGATGAATTAATGCCACAAATTTAATATAAAATTTGGATTATCAGCCCTGATATTAGAAGCTTATCGTTATATACCAGATGATATCGGTGGGGGACTATAGAAATGATTTCCATTAGGGGAGTGATGGGATGACTGTTGAGATCAGTCAACTAGAAGGTGACCACGGGGATGATTATCTCGTGGAAGACATAATCATCAAGTCTGTCGGAATCCCGATCAAGGAGGTGCGGGTGATGGGCAGGCTTGAGGAAATCTAGGACGAACGATGTATGGAGAGACAAGTCTTGACCTCTCCACCTCCACCTTTTACTTAGTAACATCACTAGCCTGGGCATTTTCTCAATACATAGCCAGCTGCACCTGCAGCGCATTCACCGCCCTGGGCAACGCATGAGGCGAGATCCTTCGGGGACTCCAGGCATCCGGCTATGAAGACACCGTCAACTTGTTCGTCTTCGGGTAGCCCATCTCCCCTGATCCCCACGTTCAGCATCGAGATCAGATTCCGGGCATCGGTGGGCATCTCAAGCCCGACCTGGAGAACGACCAGATCAGCATCCAACTCGTACAGCTCCTTGAGAAGCGTGTTCTCCCCGCAGACGAAGAGTTTCTTTCCGCCCGGTCTCTTGGTGACCATTGAAGGCTGGCCCCTGATGAACATTACTCCAGCCTTGCGTGCCTCGCGATAAGCATCCTCCCATCCCTTACCGTGGGTTCGGATATCGATGTAAAGGATGCTGACATCCAACTCGGGATCCATGTCCTTCAAGATCAAGGCGTTCTTGATGGCCCCCATGCAACACACCGCGCTGCAGTAGGGAAGGCCTCGTCTCTCCACCCTTGAACCCACGCACTGGATGAACACGAACTTCCTGACAAGGGCGCCTTCCGGCCCCCTGATCCCAGACTCGCCGCTGGTGCGGAGCAGAGTCTCGAACTCCAGAGAGGTCACGACTTCCGGATATCGTCCATATCCGAACTCAGGTATGATGGTGGGGTCCATTGGTCTGAGACCTGTGGCGATTATCACGCAGCCAGCCTCCAGCTCGATGTTCTTGCCATCCCCGCTGGAGATGCTTGCCCTAAACTGATCATCACGCTTCTCCAGTGAACTCACCTCAGAGGCCAGGTGGACCTGAATCGCTTCGCTTTTCTCGATCTCATATATCATGGGTTCGAGGATATCGGATGCAAGCCGCATGGATGGGAATACCCTATTCACCTTGCCCAGAAGGCCACCGAGGCTCTGATCCCTCTCGACCAGGTGGACCTCGATCCCTAGAGAGGCAAGATCGAGGGAGGCTTTCATTCCAGTCACCCCTCCTCCGATGACAAGGACCTGATTCTGCGCCCCATTGCTCATTCGCACTCGTATCGGAATAACGATATTATAAGGTTCCACAGTCATGGAGGGATAAGCCAGTGGAAATCTCTCGATTCGAGAGTGTTGACAACTTAATTATACCAAAATCACATGTTGAAGCAGGAACGAGTGGATAGAATGCTGGAGATAAAGGACCTTTCAGTAGAGGTCGCAGGAAAGACCGTTCTCCGAGATGTCAACCTGAACGTGATGTCCGGATACACCGCCGTCCTTTTCGGCCCCAACGGTTCAGGCAAATCGACCCTTCTAGCATCGATAATGGGATTCTCAGACTACAATATCACCAAAGGGAAGATCGTTTTCAAAGGGCAGGATATAACCCACATGCCCCTCCACGAGCGGGCAAGGCTGGGCATCGGGATGATGATGCAGCGTCCCCCTAACATAGTGGGAGTGCAGCTGGGGCGGCTGGTGGACGCCACGGGCAGGGGCAAGGTCAATTCTGAAGAGCTGGCAGAACCGTTGGACATGGTCCGATTCCTGGAGCGCGACGTGAATGTCGGATTCTCCGGAGGAGAGTTGAAGAGGTCTGAACTGCTCCAGCTCAAGGCACAGGATCCCTGCCTGCTGCTTCTCGACGAACCGGAATCCGGTGTCGATCTCGAGAGCATAAAGAGGGTTGGCCAGACCGTCCGGGACATACTGGACAGAGACAGTTGTCCAGTCGAGAAGGGGAACGGCAAATCCGCTCTGGTGATTACCCATACAGGCGAGATATTGAACTACCTGGATGCGGACCGAGCCTTCGTGATGTGCAACGGAACCATCGTTTGCTCGGGAAGCCCGAGGGAACTTCTTAGCGAGATCTCCAGAAGGGGTTACGAGGAGTGTATCAAATGCAGGCGTCGGAGGAGTTGAGGAAGAAGGCCGAAGGGGCCCTGGGCAAGCGGGCCGCATTCGGCGAGGACATCGACCTGGAAGAGTACGAGGACGCTCCCAGGGACCGCGCCACAGCCGATAGCCTTGAGGACCTGGAGGAGAGCATCCAGGAGACCATGCTGAATGCCGGTGTCATTCCTTCAGGGAAGGGCAGGTCGGGCAGCTTCCTCATGATGGACAACAGCATGATCCACACCTCAATGCTCGGACCTGGGGTTGAGCTGATGTCCCTCTCCGCCGCGATGACGAAGCATCCCTGGCTCAAAGAATACTCCTGGAATCTGATGCCGATCGATGCGGACAAGTACACCGCCAAATCGTTTCTTGAGGGGGCGGACGGCTACTTCATAAGGGCGCTGGCCGGGCAGAACGTGAAGTTGCCCGTCCAGACATGCTTGATGATGAACAAGCATAACGTCTCCCAGTATGTCCACAACATAATCATCGTGGAGGAAGGGGCGTCCCTCGAGGTGGTCACGGGCTGCACCACCGCGAGAGGGATAGAGAAGGCGATACACCTGGGAATATCGGAGATATACATCAAGGAGGGTGGTTCGCTCTCATTTAGCATGATCCATAACTGGGCGGAGCAGGTCGGCGTGCGTCCAAGAACTGTCATCTCCGTAGGAAAGAACGCCACCTTCTTGAACAACTACGTGGTGCTCAGACCGGTCAAGAGCGTGCAGTCCTTCCCAACGGCACGCCTTGAAGGAGAGATGGCTGTGGCCAGGTTCAACTCGATTGCGATCGCGCATCCCGGATCCACGCTTGACCTGGGGTCGAGAGTTATACTCTCCGCCCCCAGGACCAGAGCCGAGATCATATCCCGCACCATTACCACCGGTGGCACCGTTTACGCGAGAGGCCATCTTGTAGGCGAAGCACCCCAGATCAAAGCACACCTGGAGTGCAAGGGCCTAATTCTCAAGGAGGAGGGCGTTCAGATAGCCATCCCCGAGCTGGAGGCCCGGGTACCCGACGTGGAGATGACCCATGAGGCGGCGGTCGGCAAGATAGCCAAGGACCAGGTGGAATATCTGATGGCCAGAGGTCTTGACGAAGAGCAGGCGGTGGGCATGATCGTCCGCGGTTTCCTCGAAGGAGGCATCAAGGGTCTTCCCCAGAACCTCAAGGATGAGATAGACAAGGCGGTCTCCCAGACGGATATCGGCGGCGTTTGATTCCCTGTTTACCCTCAAGACGGCATTTGGATAGTGGGAAATAAGGGATAGGTAGATTCCATCCCATGGAAGAGAATGACCACCCCCACTTCGAACCCCAAGAGACACTCGACCTACCGAAGCAGATCATCCGCATACACGATTTCTACGGCGGTGACGGATGGATGCTGGACATCGGTGGCGGGGGGGAGGGCATCATCGGCCTGGTGAAAGGGAGACAGGTCGTCTCCATCGACCTGATCAGGAGGGAGTTAGAGGAGACTTCCAATGACTCCTTGAAGATCGTGATGGACGCCACAAATCTGAGTTTCCTGGATTCCACCTTCGAGGTGATAACGGCCTTCTTCTCGTTCATGTACATGACGGATGAGACCTTGGACGCAGCATTGAGAGAGATATCAAGGGTCCTGAAGACGGGAGGTGAGCTTCTGATATGGGACCCAATCGTATCCCAGGCTGACTCACCTGAGCACAAGGTGTTCATCTCGTGGCTTGACGTAGAGCTTCCCGATGGCAGGCTGGTGGAAACAGGCTATGGTCATTTCCTCCGTCGACTGGAGCCGGAGAGGATCATCCATCGAGCGGAGGGAATGGGATTGGAACTCATTGAGAGGAGGATCGAAGGGGCGACTTTCTTCCTCCGCATGATGAAAGCATGAATCTTCAGGAGATCAGCCGAATATCTGGATGCCCGCAAGGGTCAATCCCATCATTATCGTTCCCGATATCAATACTCCTACAAGTATGGCGAGCCATCCCTTCTTGAAGTCCAGGTCGAACAGCCAGACCAGGAGGGTTCCGGTCCAGGCACCGGTGATTGGAAGAGGGATGGCCACGAAGATCACCACCCCCAGCATTCCATATTTCTCGATGAACCCGCGCCGTTTCTCCCTGATGCCCTCGATGAACCTCCTCAACCAGTCCCAGCGGGTCGAGAAGAAGGCGTAGGTGTACCTCAAACCAAAGGTGACGGGCAGGTAGACCAGGGCGTTGAATGAAACGGCCACCGCGAACACCATCAGAGGGTCGAGTCCCATGGCCACACCCACGGGTATGGCTCCCCTCAGCTCGCTTATGGGGGACATGGAGAGTATGATGACCGTGAGCCATTCAACCCAGTTCGATATCATCCTTTTTCACCTAATTGGACCTTCCAAGGGCGTAGCACATGCTCCTACTAATCGTTTTATATCTGATTTCCAGGCCCGATTCCCCTGAGAAAAGGCATTTAACGGACGACCTCTAATTTATCATTGAGGGGAGGAAGTCGACCATGTGTGCGAGAGGGCAGGCTGGGTCCAGAATGCTCAGCGTGTGGTCAGGATTGACCGCTCCATCCAAGGAGCGGACGCTGGAGCTCCTGGAGCACCTCGAATGGGAAGAACTCCATCTTCGCCTCCCTAGCGACTGGAATGACGGGCTCGAAGCTCTCAAGGAGGGCTTCGACCTGGATTCCGTAGTGGAGGAGATGAGCGATCTGGGTGTGATAAGGCTTCCCGAGGACGCTCAGGTGGTCAGGAGCTGGAGGCCATTCCTGGAAGGGATTTGGGATCTGGCGGGTGAGAGGGAGGTCCACTGCTTCCGGGACCCGTTCTCGTTCTCCCATCAGAGACAGATAGCCCTGGACCTCGCGTCAGAATCCATCAAGGCGAGACTGGGACACCTGGACATAGCGGCCTGGAAGGAACTCCTCAGGGAGGACATTCACCTCTCCATATCCGATTCTGCTCTCGAGGCCGAGGTCCTCGCCAGGAGCGCGGGCGATGAGGTGGCCTGTGTTGATCTCAGCGCCGAGACCGAGCAGATTCTGGCAAGGGAAGGTTTTCAGGTCCGCAGGGTGATGATTGACGGGGACGAGCTACCTCTCTCGAAGCTCAAACGAGAGATGCTCATCCTTGAATCCGGGGGGGAGGAGGTTCCCGATTCGCTCTTGGAGCAAGGGATAATGGAACATCTTGATTTCTTGAAAGTGCTCCTCTCGGCAAATACATTCGACGAGGCTTGCCTGATTTGGTGCTCCGACGGCCATCGGGAAAGAAACGGTTCCTGAAAGAGGCCAGGTGAGGACCTTTCCAAGACAATTTGATATAGAAGAACTAGCATACATATTTTGCATTCTTATCGGATGAAGATCAAAATAGGAGAGTAATCACTTGGGTGGCACGCCAATAATCATACTAAGGGAGGGTACCGAGAGAACTAAGGGAAAAGGTGCCCAGGAGGGGAACATCAACGCTGCGATGCAGATCGCGAACATGGTCAAGAGTTCATTGGGTCCTCGCGGAATGGACAAGATGCTCGTGGATTCTGTGGGTGACGTGGTGATCACCAACGACGGCGTCACCATACTGAAGAAGATGGAAGTGAATCACCCAGCAGCCAAGATGCTGATCGAGGTGGCCAAGGTCCAGGACGAGGAGTGCGGCGACGGGACCACCACCGCTGTGGTACTGGCTGGTGAGCTGCTCAAGAGGTCATTGGACATGGTCGAGGCCAACGTCCATCCCACCATCATCACATCGGGATACAGGATGGCCGCCCAGCGTGCCCTAGAGAAACTCGAGAAACTGGGAATAGATATCACCCCTGATGACGAGGAGATGCTCAGGGAGATCGCGCACACCTCCATGATCAGCAAGATCGTTTCCTCATCGCGGACTCACCTAGCGAATCTGGCCCTGAAGGCCGTGAAGGCGATCGCCGAGGAGTCGAACGGCGGTTACAAGATCGACCTCGACGACATTCAGGTGGTAAAGAAATCCGGAAGCTCGATGGAGGATTCAGAGCTGATCATGGGCGTGATCATCGATCGCGGTCCGGTCCACCCATCCATGCCCAAGAAGGTTGAGAAGGCCAAGATAGCGCTGATCTCCTGCGCTTTGGAGATCAAGAAGACCGAGGTCGACGCCAAGATCACCATCCGCGATCCAACTCAGCTCTCGGCGTTCTTGATGGAAGAGGAGCGAATGCTTCGGGAGATGGTGGAGAAGGTGAAGAAGTCCGGGGCGAACGTGATCATATGCCAGAAGGGCATCGATGAGCTTGCCCAGCATTTCCTTACGAAGGCTGGCATATACGCCATCCGGAGGATCAAGAAGTCCGACATGAAGAAGTTGGCCAAAGCAGCGGGAGCCCGGATAGTCAACTCTCTTGACGAGCTTGGAAAGTCCGATCTGGGCTACGCCGGCCTTGTGGAGTTAAGGAAGATAGCGGACGACGAGATGACCTTCATAACCGACTGCAAGAACCCCTTGGCCGTTTCCATTCTGCTCCGGGGAGGAACGACCCATGTACTCGACGAGATAGAACGCTCCCTCGAGGACGCATTGAACGTCATAGCGGTCGCGATAGAGGATGGTAAGATGGTCTCCGGCGGAGGCTCAACATTCATGGAGCTGTCCATGGACCTTCGCCACTACGCCTCTTCCGTGGGCGGCAGGGAGCAGATCGCCATCGACGCCTTCGCTTCCGCTCTGGAGATAGTGCCCACCGTTCTCGCCCAGAACGCTGGCCTGGACCGCATCGACATCCTCATTGACATGCGAAAGGCGCACATGGACGGGAAGAAGTACCACGGCGTGAACGTGTTCAAGGGCAAGGTCGTTGACATGCTCAAGGACAAGGTCGTGGAGCCTCTCAGGGTGCCGAAGCAGGCCATTAACTCGGCTACTGATGCGGCGGTCATGATACTCAGGATCGATGATGTCATCGCTTCAAGGGGAGCTCCGCCCTCAAGCCAGCCAGCGCCGGGCAAGTACGATATCAAGGGAGAGGGCTCGGAGTTCGACAAAGAGTGGGCATGAGCCCCCTCTAAACACCTTACCTTCAATTTTCTAATATTATTTATTTGAGGGAGCGAAAGCGATATGTATACTGGACTCCCCATTGATATGTGATAACATGGGTACATTCATAGTACTGTCCAGGTTAACCGACGAGGGGAGGAAGACTCTCAAACACAAGCCGGAGAGATTGAAAGAGGTCAACGAGGAGATCGCTGGCATGGGGGCCAAGGTTGTGGAGCAGTACGCCCTGCTTGGGGAGTACGACTTCCTGAACATCCTGGAGGCTCCTGATTCAAAGGTGATCGTCAAGATCATGGTGGAATTAGGGTCCAGGGGGACCCTGGAGACCTCGACCTACACCGCTATGCCCATCGACGAGTTCCTAGCGGCATTGAGAAAGTGATTCAATCAATTGAAGACAATTGAATACAATGGGATAGTGATAGCTCTAATTATCTGAGACTAATCTATTAAAAAGCTCTTCCATTTTCAATGCATTCTTTTCCCAATTCTCTTTCTCTCTCACAATGCTTAGATTCTCATTGAAGAATCGCTCCCTCATATCCGGATTCGATATACTCATTAGGACTGCATCTGATATTTCTGATGGTTTTTCGGGGGAAACAAAAATGGCATTTTTTCCGTCCTCAAGGTATTGAGAGTAATTCGGAAGCCGGCTTACTATAGGGATTGAACCACAAGCCATACCCTCTAATATGGTGAGACCGAACTGATCTGACTTTGGTATGGATATGAAAGCATCAGACGCATTATTGAGAATTGCCATTTCATACGGGCTTACTTCCCGACATATTAATCTTACGTTATCCTGGACATCAATCTTTTTTATCAATGATTCTATCTGAAGCATATACTCAGATTCCCCGAAACCCTGGAGGAATATGAAAACAACATCATCTCTAGATTCTAGGACAAGTGGAATGGATTTGATAATGCTCTCAATATTGTATAAGCTATGGGTAGTCCTGCTGCTCAGAATAATGTGTGAATCAGGGTCAATACCCAGCTCTGAGTGAAACTCTTTAACCTTACCCTCGTAGCCCTTGTGGAAAACCGATAGGTCGGCCCCCCAAGGTATCTTTTCGACCTTTTTCCTATCGACTCCTAGATTATCAGTGAGATATTTCTGTAGACTATCGACCGCAACAGTAATTTTATCGACTTTGGAAAAGGATCTTAATACAGATAATCGAATGAGGAATGAACGATCGATGTCTTGAAGGACATCGCTTCCCCACACCGTTGTAACGCATGGATGAAATCCGACGGCTGAGGCAAGGACACCATATATGGAAACGTAATGGGCGTTGACTATATCTGGGTTAATTATTTTTATGATTTTTCTCACCTGAGAAGATAAATGCACATAGTTCAAGAACTCAGAAATGATTCCTGGCCTCTCTGTGAATTTCTTAATAACGTGAAGCTTAACCCCTTCAATAGACTCTCCATGGAATCCCCCCTTTGATACGATATGAACTTCGTGCCCCCTTTTCTGGAAGAATGTCGCCCACCTTCTTGTGTGAATGCTCCAAGCATTGGAAAGTAAACAGATCCTCAAATAAGATCACCTACGGATTCTCTAAGGATTAGGGCGTTTCAACCTATTTGATTATCGGATACAACACCTAAGTGAGAACTTCGATCTCATCCCTTCTCAAGCAGCCTTTGGTCTCAGAAGGGACCCGCGAAAACGAAAGACGGTTAGAAGAATGTTGGAGATAGCAAAGTCCGAGAGAAAGCACGGATAGGATATTCTCTATTTTCTTATGACTCATTGTTATTCTAGGATATTCAAACATCTCAAGGATGTACTATTATGATATCCTTGACTCAATTTCAATCATGTGAAATTCATACTCATTTGAATTGAGGCATAGGGCTACCTATGACAGTCCTTGAAGAAATGAAAATCAGCAAGACGATGATTGCTATTCTAATTATTGGAATACCTGAATAAATCATTTACAGATATTAAGGGCTTTGACTGCAACCCGACCTTCCCACCTCGTATCATAGCATGATCTGATTTTCATCGAATCGAAGAATTTTTCACTTCAGTCGCGAGCCCCGCATTCGACCCGAAAATGGGGTCGATTCACTAGATGATCATCGCATTCTCGCTCAGAATCAGCCGATTGATCTCGTCGAAGTTGGAGAAACTCTGAGCTAAACTGGAACCCTTCAAACCTATCATTTTCTTGGGCGACGGAGTTTTTGAGATTCTCTGTATGCGAAAAGCAGCATCCGTGTTTGAATTTCCAGTGAAGAGAATAATATATCAATTAGATGGATTCCTATGGGCGGTGATTAGCGGTGAAGGTATGCGTACTGGGATTGGGATACATAGGTCTCCCCACTGCACTCCTCATAGCCCAGGAAAATGAAGTAGTGGGGGTTGATATCAACGAGGAGGTGATTTCCTCACTGAAGATGGGAGTTCTTCCCTTCAATGAGCCTGGGTTGAAGGAGCTTTACGAGGCTGTCAAGGACAAATTCAATCCATCGACCGAGGTGGTCAAGAGCGATGCATACCTGGTCTGTGTGCCCACACCTATAGATGAGAAGCTGAGGGTTGCCGATCTCAGCTACGTCATATCAGCTTTGAAATCCATCTGCCCAGTTCTTGAGAAGGGAGACCTGGTGATTGTCGAATCCACCATTCCTCCCGGTACCAGCGAGAGATTGGCAATTCCAATTCTGGAGAGAACAGGCGTTAGGGCAGGGGACTTCCACTACGCTTACTGCCCGGAAAGGGCGATACCGGGCAAAACCCTAGAGGAAATGATTCACAACGATAGGGTAATCGGCGCTTTGAACGAACACTCTGGTAGGATTGCATCCAACTTATATGGCTCATTTGTGAAGGGGGACTTGTTTATCACCCATCATAGAACCGCTGAGTTCGTCAAGCTGATGGAGAACACTTATCGCGATGTGAATATAGCGCTGGCAAATGAATTCGCCGAGATAGCCGAGGCCAGTGGAGTGAACGTATGGGAAGCTATTGAGCTGGCCAATCGTCATCCCCGTGTGGATATTCTGCGACCAGGTCCGGGGGTGGGGGGTCACTGCATCGCTGTTGACCCCTGGTTCCTTACAGAGCATTACGCCATATCAAGGATGAT
>DATKXF010000103.1:0-6329 GCA_035529155.1 Methanomassiliicoccales archaeon
GGAGATCATCGATTGCATACGGTCGATGATGAAGCTTGAGGAGGATCCGATCAAGTCCATCAGGAAGACTGACCGCAGCCTAGGGATCGAGAAGTGAAGCACAGAAGGATTTTTTAGCTCCCGAGAACGTTCAATATCAGATAGCATGCTGAAGGTCGCCATCAATGGATTCGGTAGAATCGGCAGGTCTTTCCTGAGGGCGGCGATGTTCCGTCCTGATTGCGGTTCCAGGTTCGAAGTGGTTGCGGTGAACGATCTGGCCGCGGCCACAACACTAGCCTATCTCTTGAAACACGATTCGGTCCATGGGAATCTGAGCAATGATATCAAGGCCACCGATGGAGGGGTCTCCATCGACGGGAAATTGATATCGTTCATGAGCGAGAAGGATCCCTCCAGGCTCCCCTGGAAACAGCTTGGGGTGGACGTGGTGATCGAATCCACAGGTTTCTTCACAGACAGGAAGAGCTGCAAGATGCACCTGGATGCAGGTGCGGACAAGGTCGTGATCTCAGCCCCAGCCAAGAATCCCGATGTCATTGTAGTGCTGGGCGCGAATCTGGAAGCGTACCATCAGGATGAGCACCATATCATATCCATGGCGTCCTGCACTACCAACAGCGTGGCGCTTCCTGCAAAGGTACTCAACGACCAGTTTCACATAGTGTCCGGGCTGATGACCACTGTGCACGCCTACACCGGGGATCAGAGGCTTCTGGACTTCCCTCATACTGATCTTCGGAGGTCCAGAGCCGCCCCTCTATCAATCGTGCCGACGACGACCGGAGCGGCGAAGGCGGTGTCCCAGGTGCTTCCGGAACTGGAGGGCAAGCTGAACGGACTGGCATTGAGAGTTCCCGTACCAGATGGTTCGATCACTGACCTCACGGTTTGGGTTGCAGAGGAGGCGAGTCGAGACAAGGTCAACTCCGCCCTTAAAGAGGCGTCAGAGGGTGACATGAAGGGGTACTTGGGCTACTCGGAAGAACCCTTGGTTTCCGTAGACATTATTGGTGACCCAAGGTCGTCGATCGTGGATGCACCCAGCACCCTGGTCTCAAAGGAAAAGGGTAATCTAGTGAAAGTCTTATGCTGGTACGACAACGAGTGGGGATACGCCAACCGGCTTGTTGACTTTCTATCCTATATCTGAGGTGTGAGGGATGAAGGATTTCAACACTCTTGATGACTTCGATGTTAGCGGTAAAACTGTCCTTCTCAGGGTAGATATCAACCTTCCCCTGAACAAGGACAGCCTTGAGATAGTTGATGACAACAGGGTCAGGATGATCATACCAACCCTGCGGGAGCTTCTCGACAGAGGGGCAAAGGTGGTCATATTGGCCCACCAGGGACGCCCAGGCAGCTGGGATTTCACATCCCTGGAAAGACATTCTAAATTGCTCTCCTCTAGCCTTGGAAGCGAAGTCAGGTACGTGGATGATGTTATTGGTGAAGAGGCGGAGAAGGCCATCAAGGGCCTTCGCAAGGGGGAGGCGATCCTGCTCGGCAACGTCAGGGCATTGGAATGCGAGATGGAGAAGGCGAGCATGGAGGTGCACGGGGAATCGGAGCTCGTAAAGAAGTTGGCTCCCATGGCCAAGCTCTATGTGAATGATGCTTTCGCTGCCTCTCACAGACCCCAGTGCTCGCTGGTGGGGTTCCAGGCAAAGCTGCCCTCAGCAGCGGGAAGGCTGTTGGAGCGGGAGCTGGATGCCCTTTCGAGCGTCTTCGACCAGCCGAGGAAGCCATCTGTGTTCGTGCTTGGGGGTGCCAAGTACTCCGATGCCATCCAGGTCATCGATCGTCTCATCGGAAGTGAGAAGGCGAGCTGGGTCATCGTAACCGGGGCATGCGCCAACTTCTTCCTCAAGGCATGGGGAATGAACCTTGGTCCCAAGACAGAGGAATTCCTCTCGGAGGAGATGACACCTGAGCTGCTGGAAGAGGCAAAAACCTTGCTAAGGAATAGGGGAAACAGAATGATACTCCCCTTCGACGTTGCAGTGGACGAGGACGGAACGCGCGTCAACGTCATGGTAGGAGATCTTCCATCGGACTACCCTATCCTGGACATAGGGGAAAGGTCGATAATCAAGTTCTGCAAGGTGCTGAGGGCCGCAAAGACGATCTTCATCTCGGGCCCAGCGGGCATGATCGAACGTGAGAAATTCGCTCACGGAACGGAGGAGCTCATGAGAGCCGCCGTCGCATCGGACGCCTTCTCCATGGTGGGTGGAGGACATACGGTAGGCATGGTGAACAGGTTGGGCCTGGCCGATGAATTCTCTTATGTCAGCACCGGAGGTGGAGCGCTGGAGACCTACCTGA
This sequence comes from Methanomassiliicoccales archaeon, assembly GCA_035529155.1. Taxonomy (GTDB): domain Archaea; phylum Thermoplasmatota; class Thermoplasmata; order Methanomassiliicoccales; family JAAEEP01; genus JAAEEP01. The sequence continues at coordinate 2,332 of DATKXF010000103.1, forward strand.
GGGGAAAACCGCTGCCTGTTGTAGAGGCCCTCAAGGCTGCCAAGCGCTGATCAAAGAACCTTTTCCATCCTTTCCAATGCTTCCTTCACCCTCTCGACCGATCGGGTAAGGGCCAGCCTGACGAATCCCTCTCCGTGTGCTCCGAAACCTATACCGGGAGTCACGATCACGCCCACGTCCAGCATCTTCTTGGTGAACTCCATGGAGCTGCCTCCTACGTTCAACCAGAGGTAGAAGGTGGCCTTTGGATCCGGGGTCTCAAAGCCCAATTCTCTGAGCCCTTTCACCATCACGTCCCTCCTCTCCATGTAGATGTCGCAGTTCCTCTGCACCATGGGGGGGACCTCCCTGCCTTGATATTCCGCTAGGGCTTTTACAGCAGCCTTCTGTATGAACTTGGGAGCTCCGGAGTCTATCTGAGACTTGACTTTCTTCAGGCCGGCTACTAGGTCAGGGGATCCGACCGCATAGCCCAGGCGATATCCTGTCATGTTGAATGTCTTGCTCACAGAGCCGAACTCGATGGCGTTGTCCCCGAACTCCAGTATGCTCGGGGCTGTGTAACCGTCAAAGGTTATCTCGGAGTAGGCGTTGTCATAGCACATGATGGTCTGGGTCTCATCACACCATTCCAGGGCCTCTCTGAGGAGTGAATCGGTAGCAATTGCTCCCGTTGGATTATTAGGATAGTTCATGTAAAGCATCTTGGCGTTCCGGGGGAGCTCGGAAAGATTCATCAAGAAATCGTTCTCTTGTCTCAACGGTGTCTTTATCGGCAACGCATCGGTAAGAAGGGCGCCCCCCTGTGTGTATACCGGGTACGCTGGATCGGGCACGATCACCTTCTCCCCCGCGTTCACGAAGGCGCGACAGATGTTGGCCAGACCTTCCTTGCTGCCAAGAAGCACGCATACTTGGGTATCAGGGTTCACATCGACACCGAATCTCTTGGAGTACCACTCGGCGATCGCCACCCGAGTGTACCTCTCCCCCTGGCTTGAGGGGTAGGTGTGGTTCTCTGGCTTCGCCACCTCTTCCTTGACTATGTCAACGATCTTCTTGGGGGTAGGGATATCAGGATCGCCGATCCCGAAATCTATGAGGTCGACTCCTTGAGCCCTTTTCTTGGCCGCCTGCTCCTCCATCTCTGCGAAGAGGTATGGAGGGAGTGCTCTCAATCTCGATGCGAATTCGAAGCTCATTCTCACCAATCCTCGATCTCTCCTTTGAAGACCCTATATGAGGGCCCTCTCATGTAAGCCGCTGAGAGGTCTTTTGGAAGGCGGACCCATAGTTCTCCTCCAGTGAGTCTGATCCGGTTCTCCACGTCGTAGGGCAGCCTGCCAGTCAATACTGCCGCAACAACCGTGGCACAAGCCCCGGTCCCGCAGGCGAGTGTCCAACCTACTCCCCGCTCGAATACCCTAGCTTTCAAGCCCTCCTCGTCGAAGGACGCGAACTCCACATTGGTTCTCTTGGGAAATAGTCCGTGCCTCTCCATTCGCGGTCCCAGTTTGTCTATGTCTTCGTCCTTGAAAGGGTCAAATGTGATGAAGTGTGGATTGCCCATGGACACCGCGGTCCCTTTGATGGCCCTCCCGTCAACAAGAATGTTTGACTCGATGAACCATCCTTTCTCGTCGGTAGGGAGATCCCTGCAGTCCATGGGTATCTCCTTGCATTTCAGTCTGGGTGGTCCCATGTTGACGGTGACTTCAGTCGCCTCCCCGCTCTCGATCTTGAGGTCAAGGATCATGATCCCTGCCAGGGTTTCCACCGTGATCCTTTCCTTCTTCTCATTGTAATCGTAGTAATGCTTGGCAAGACATCGGATCCCGTTGCCGCACATCTCGGCCTCGCTGCCATCAGAGTTCATGATCTGCATGCGGCAGTCGGCCTTGTCACTCTGTTGGAGATAGAGGATACCATCCGCCCCTATCCCGAAATGGCGGTTGCACAACTTAGTAACGAATTTCTCGTCCTTTGGAGCACTGCCATCCCAGTCCTCCAGTAGAATGAAATCGTTGCCCAAACCTTGATACTTCCAAAACTTCACAGCATCAGCCTCGAAGGAATTCTTTGATGTTTTAAAATGTCGTCTAGACTCTCAGCCTCCCTGATGAGGCTGGCATGCTCCCCATCGACTAGGACCTCCCTGCATCTGGGCCGGGAGTTGTACTGGGAACTCATCACGAAGCCGTATGCCCCAGCATCGTAGATTGCGACCAGGTCACCTTCCTCCGCCTTTGGAAGAAGACGATCCTTAGCTAGGTAATCACCGGTCTCGCAGATCGGGCCGACAATATCGTAGTTGACCTCCCCAGGAAGTGAGAATCTGTTCGCGATAGCAGCGTGATGATATGAACCGTAAAATGCTGGTCTGATGAGTGTGTTGAATCCAGCATCCACTCCTAGGAAGTTCTTCTCCCCGGCTTCCTTGATGTCGTTCACTCTCGTGAGGAGTACGGTGGAATCGGCCACGATGAACCTTCCTGGCTCCAGGGCGAATGTGGGAATGGAAGTGTTCTCCTTCACTATGTAAGTAATCTCCTCCGCGAGTGAATCGAGGTCCAACCCTTTTTCCTCTGGACGGTATGGTATGCCTATCCCCCCACCGATATCCAGGAATTCAAGCGATATGCCCAGCTCCTCCTCGATCTCGTTTGCGAACGCCACCAGCACCTGGGTGACATCTATGAACGGCTGGGTGTTGAGGCCACCTGAGCCGGTATGGGCGTGAATCCCCACGGGTCTCAAACCCAGCTCCTTTGCTTCCCTGAATGCCGCAATGACCTGATCTTTGGGTATCCCGAATTTCGTTCCCTTGGCCCCGGTGACCACTTTCTCATGGTGACCGGAACCCACTGCCGGGTTGATCCTTATGGATACCGGGATATCGGTAACGAGTTTTGTTAGCCTCCTCATCTCCGAGATCGAGTCGATGTTGATTAGCACCTCTCTGGCTACCAGGGCTTTCAAGTCCTTGTTGGGCACCGACACTCCTGAATAAAGGATGCGGTTGGGGGCGAATCCCGCCCGGATACTTATATCGACCTCTCCCACCGACACGGCGTCGATGAAGCTTCCTTCCTGCTCGAGCACACGGAGAATCGCCAGATTGGTGTTGGCCTTGCAGGCATAGTGGATGCGGGTCGGCATGTGCCTGTTGAAAGCCTCATTGATCTTCCTGAAGTTATCCCTCAAGGCATTCTCATCTGTAACATACAGGGGGGTACCAAATCGATCCGCGATCTCCACCGCGGATAACTTCCCTATCATCATATTATTGTCCACACTCTCGAAATCACGCATAGTCAATCACCAATAAACATGCTGTGGAGCTTTCTAATCACAGAGGGGGCGGCGTAGCTCGGTACAACGAAGTTTAGGGCCACATCGGAAGCGCCTTCCGAGATCATCTCCACGTTGGCCCCAGCATGTTCTACCGCATCGAATATTCTTGCTGCAACACCTGGGATATCTATCATGTTGTCTCCAACCGCACAGACCAGGCAGACGTTGTCCTTCACCTTGATCCTCTCGATTTGGTTCTCCTCTAGGGAGTTGAGGCTTGCCAGCGCTTCTCCCACCGCTGAGGAGTGTATGACCACCGCCAGGGTGGATAGTGATGTGGATATGGCGTAGGTGTTCACGCCGCTTCCGGAGATCGAGGTTATGATCTTGCAGACCAGCTGGGGATCGTATACGATCTCCGAGGAGTATATCTTTACTATGGACAGGTTAGGTTTTAATGCCACGCTTCTCAACAGGCCCTTACCGACTCCTCTGAGGCGGTGGATGGTGGTACCCTTCCCCTTTGGGTTGAATGTGTTCCTCACTTTGATCTCTATGTTCTTCTGTCTAGCTGGCTCCATGGTCCGGGCGTGGAGCACCTTTGCCCCGAAGTAGGCAAGCTCGGCCGCCTCAGTGTAATTCATCTCTTCGATGGTCTCCGCATTCTCGACCAGCCTGGGGTCGGCGGTCATGAAACCATCGAC
>DATKXF010000104.1:0-2252 GCA_035529155.1 Methanomassiliicoccales archaeon
AATCTAAAACAGATCACCTTAATGACCGCCTTCGTCATCCTTGGCATCACCTTGATATTTCTAGCATTCACCATGCTTGAAACGGCTCCCTACTTCAGTGGAATGTCGGGAACGCTTCTTCAAATAGCCTCATTCCCTTCATTCGTCGTAGGAGCCTTGGCCGTATCCAAGGGGTTGCCTTTCTGATCTGATCCTTTTTTTATATGATCAAATTAAGTTATTGCGGGATCGAGTCCACAGATTCATCCAGTATCTCCCATATCATTTCGATCCAATCGAAATGCTCGGGCTTCATCAGACAGGATCTCAGGCAGGTCACGTACTCCTGATCGAAATCGACACCTTTCCACCTACCCCTTAATGACGATGATGGGTATCTGAACTTGGCGAGGTATAGGTTCCTTTCTTCGGCAGCCTTGAAGAGTTCCTCCGATCGCACCGAGATCTCGCTGGCTCTCGTACCGTTTGGCGCCCATACCACAATATCCAGTTCAGGGGATAATATGGTCTTGAATCGGTCGTCTGATGATATCTTGTCATATAGCGCCAAGGAGGCTTCCCTGGACTTTGACAGGCCCATTGCGAAATCTCCTCCCGGTACCATTGGCAGTAATCTTTGAGTGGCCCACAAGGCGACTGCGGATGCTCCTGCCCTTGAGCATTCAAGACTGATCTCTCCAAGATGCAGCTCGGAAGATGTGAAGTAGGTGTAGGGGGAATCGTGCTTGTAGAACCTTCCTACTGTCGGGTCCTTGAATAGAATGCAACCACACCCATACGGCTGAAGACCATGCTTGTGAGGATCTACAACGATGGAGTCGACCTCATGCAGTCTATCAAGAATCCTCCTCGTCCCTGGACTCAGATTATCCACGAGAATGAAATACCCCCCGTACGCGGCATCTGCGTGAATTAGGAAGCCATGACGCTCCTTCAATTCAAGTATCTCGGGCAGTGGGTCCAACGAGCCTGCCCCGGTGGTGCCGATCGTGGCTACTACCGTTCCCACATCCCCTTTTTCAAGAATCTCTTCCAGCGCAGACATATCCATTTTCGCATCGTCATCGCTTGGAACAGATTCAAAATCCAATCCGAGGACATCGCAGAGACGGTTGTGAGTGTAATGGGCTTGATCAGATGCAACAACCTTCTTTCCAGGATTCAACTTTCCGGATATCCAGAGGGCTTCCATGTTTGCCATGGTTCCCCCGCTGGTGAGATGGCCGAGAGAATTCTTCCAGCCGAAGATCTCGGCGATCTGAGCAACAGCCTCCTTTTCCATCCGGGAGCTCGCCCGGCCGCCATCAAGCGCGTGATTGTTGGGGTTGATCCACATAGACAGCATGTAGGCCACCCGGGCCAATGGATGCGGAGGTTTGATCATCTGTCCAGCATAATATGGATGAAAGTAGGGGAAGTTGTCCTGCATCCGTTCCGCGACTTCAATCATCACCCGCTCGATGCTATCGAAATCATAACCGGCATCGACCTTGGGAAGGCCCTCAAACCCATCCTCCATCCGGTCAAGCGCCTTCTTCAAGATCTCGATAGTGTCCTTCTCAAACATCATTGATATCCCCTCATCTTCAGAATCAATCTGAAATTGAATTGGGTTGATACATTAACAAGTTTCGCTGGGTCAATCTTCGTGCAGAAATTATTTCCGCCTGCTCCTCACCAGAGATGTTGAGAGGGCTGCGAGGCCCTCCAACCACACCACGGTAGCAGGCACAATGAAACCCATGTTGTACTCGTTCGACAGGGGAGGCAGCGTGATGGAGCAAGAAGCCTCATAGGGATCTTGGATAGTCTCATCGGGCACATCTACGTATATACGAACTCCTTGCCATGTCGCTCCAGGGTCGATAGGAGAAACGCGAGAGGTTTCGATGAAAACCATATCCGGTTGGGAACTCAAGGCAATACTCTCAGTCAGATAGACGTAATGGGAAATGATCCCGTTGTTGGTTACATTTACATTCAAAACAATGTAGCTAACTTCCATTCCCATTTCTTCAGTGACTCGATAAGTCCTATCCACAATCACTTCCACATCGTTCAGAAGAAATAAAGAAAGAAAAAAGACGCTATGATCGGAACGAGTATGATGATCAATATTAGAAGGGTGAGCCACCTGCCTCCAGAAGGGTTATCTCTTGACCCTCCACGCTTCTGTTCTTTCACTCACTTCCCCCAACCAGGAACAGAAACCTAGTGAATCATAAACCTTTGGATAAGGGCTGATTGATAGG
>DATKXF010000105.1:0-24563 GCA_035529155.1 Methanomassiliicoccales archaeon
ATCCCCCATGAGTCTGAGATCCTTCTCAGGGTTTCGGACCCCTTCAGATCCAGCTCCATCCTGCCATCGACCATATCGTACTTTCCTAGTATGTTAAACTCACCTGGCCCTCTTTCCTTGGCGAGTTCGGCTATCTCCATCACGCACCTGACCTGACGCTGTGTCCCTTGAGGCCTTAGAAGACCCATGGTAACTATCACGTCCGTGGCTCCAAAGGCTTCTGGTGCAATCCCCATGTCGTGCACTACCCTCTCGTACACCGATCTGGCTGAGTCACCGTGAATGGTGCCGAGAACCGATGATCCCGCCCTTCCGGTTCTCATCCCTTCATAAAGCGTCTGAGCCTCCTTCCCCCGTACCTCGCCTAGTATGATCGCGGATTCGCCAAGCCTCAGCGAAACCCTGAGGGCTTCCTCGGTCTTCAATTCCATCCGTTCGCCCATGCCCTGTTCGACCACCAGCGATTGGACATTGAACCCCATCTCCTGCATTTGCTTGACGGGCAACTCAGCTGTGTCCTCGATTGTGAGTATCCTCTGAGACAGCGGGAACTCGAAGAGCATTGCACTGAGCAGGGATGATTTTCCAGAACCTCTTGCACCAGCGATGAGCATCGTCGAACAGCCGTCCATCAGGAATGACAGAAAGGCTGCGGTAATCGAATCGAGAGTCCCGTTCTGAACCATCCTTGGCAGGGTCCAGGGCACTCTAGAGCGCCTTCTCAGGGCGACCGCGGTCCCGGCGGGACTAAGGGGAGGCGCAACTAGTGTGGCTCTCGTCTCGAAATTGGGAACATCGGTTTCCATCACCGGGAACGCCTGTGAGAAGGGTTTACCGCTCATCTGTCTGAGCCGGGAGGCAAGACCCTGTATCTCTGAATCAGAAGCTACGATGTTGGTCGGACATCTGAGAACGGCGGTGCTGTCACCGATTCCCCCAAGACCTACATGGACAGAGTTCAGGTGGCAGGGAGCATCGATGAAAATATCCTCTATCCTGTCGTCAGAGAGCAGCAGCTCAAGGAGTCCAAACCCGACCGTATAGCGGCCTACCACCTCTGAAAGGGCCGTCAATATCTCCATCCGCTCCATGGGGTCCCGGGGTTCAACGTCATTCGATTCTATCAGATTCCCCAACACCTCGCGGGCCTTAGAGACCACCAGATACCTGAGCTCGTCCATGGAAGCCCCAAACCTGTCTGGCGGCATTCCGAAGATGTCATCTATCGCAAGTCGGAGCATTCCCATCCATGAATCGGGAACTTGGTATTCCCAGGGCACCAAATGGTAAAGGAACTTCGATCCACCAGATAACGATAATATGCTGACATCAGCGTCCTTGACCCTGTAGCTCTCGACCACCTCGGCCCCTATGGGTTTAGGGAGGGATATCCAGCAACTTGAGAAGAAGGGGCGTTTTCTTGAACTGTTGCTGATCAGCTGCTCCATCCCCCTCATTATCGGTGAAGGGCATCTGGGGGACTTACGACCTGTGGGCTTGATGACGATCCTAGTTCCCATCTCCTGCCTCCACAACCATGAAAGCGCTTCTGGCGACACCCTTGCCCAATTCTTCGATCGCGGAGCCCATCTGCAGCAGTTTTGATCTTGAACGGTCGATGCATTCCATGCAGGCCCTCTGATGTTTACCAGACTGAATCTTGATGGAAGATAGCTGGTTCTCGTTGGGGACCACAGGTAGTCTGTCCACTAGTTGTCCGAAGAATCTCCCAGGAGAAAGGGCGCATCCTCTGCAATCCTGGAACTTGACTGGAGTCTTGGAGAGTTCTCGGCAGAACCTCACCACCGAGGCGAGGGAACACAGAGCACGAACGCAGTCGCCGCCGTAACTGACCTCCCAGTTCCCTGAGAGTATCAGCCTTTTCACTTCGGCCCCAGAGGCGAGGGCTCTGAGCACAGAGCGAAAGCATTTTTCATCATGCAGGTCCTGCCCTCCAGTGCATGAACGGCAATCGATTATCAACTCTCCAGCTTCCCTTGAATACTGGCAATCCGATCTAGAACATGGCTTTCTCGAATTGCTCGGACGTCTCTTGATTACGGGCAATAACCTCATCTTCCTCCCGTAACCCTTTCCTCGAGAGGAGATAAGCAGGTTGCGACTAACTGCAGACTAACCAAATCCTCGACACCACTTATATATCGGCCATTTCCTTGACCAAAACATGGAGGTTCTGGCCCCTGTCGGTTCCATGGAGTCGCTTAAAGCCGCTGTATTGGGAAGAGCTGACGCCGTTTACCTCGGCGGAAAGGAATTCGGAGCGAGGAGGCTAGCCGGCAACTTCACGGATACTCAGCTGGGAGGAGCTGTTCATTTCGCGCACGACAGAGGGGTAAAGGTTTACGTTACCGCCAATATCCTTGTCAAGGAGGATGAGCTGGGTAGAGCCCTGTCCTTCATCGAGTTCCTGGATTCCATCGAGGTCGATGCGGCCATCGTTCAGGACCGGGGACTCCTCAATCTTATAAGAGACAGGTGCTCCATGCCGTTGCACGCTTCCACTCAGATGGGCATCCATAGCCCAGGAGGAGCAAGGTGGGCTGCGGACAACGGCGTCTCCCGAGTAATATTGGCCAGAGAGATGAGTCTAGAAGAGATCTCGGCAATCAAGAGCGCCGTGAACATAGAGCTCGAGGTGTTCGTCCATGGTGCCCTTTGCTACTCAGTCTCCGGTCAGTGTCTCTTCTCGAGCATGGTAGGAGGTAGGAGCGGCAACCGAGGGCTTTGTGCCCAGCCTTGCAGGATGCGCTACGCCCTGGGGGACGAAGAAGGTTATCTGCTGAGCACCGCGGACCTGTTTGGAGTTGGATCAATACCCAGACTGATGGAGATCGGCATTGACTGCGTGAAGATAGAGGGGAGGATGAGAAGCCCGATATACACCTATCTGGCCTCACATGTCTACAAGAACGTGGTGGAGAGAGCTACTAAAGGCGAAGCTGACATCATCACCAGAAGGGAGAAAGAGCTTCTGGAAGTGGCATTCAACAGGGGATTCACCCCGGGATACCTGGAATGCGATGAAGTCATGCAGAGGGACTACCCCAACTCAAGAGGGAGACCACTGGGCTATTCGATCATGGCGTTGGGGCGATTGAAGATCGAAGATCCCTATCTGGAGGTTGGGGACGGAATAACTTTGTACAGGGGAGATCAGAAGGTGGGAGGCTTTGACATCCTCGAGTTCGAGAGTGATGGTCTAATCACATCCATCACGCCACCGTTCTCACTGGATGACGGCGCATACCTCGTATTCAAGACAAAGGACCGGGATTTCGATTCCATATCCCAGCGGATATCATCAATCCCGATCCCAGAGATCGATGCAAAGCGGGAAGATACTGAAATCGACCTCAAGGAGATCGGAAGGACCTCTAGAACTCCTCAGATCTCTTGTTACATATCATCACCACGGACCCTGGAGAGCGTTCTTCCATACGCTGATAGGATATACTATGATCTTAATCCTCGAATGGAGGAAGCGAAGAGCATGTGCCTTGATCAGGGGATCGAGTTCGTCCCCTTGCTACCGAGGAACCTACCTCACATCCCTCGGGTCGATACAGATGCGGTCATGGCCTGCACTCTTGGGCAGCTTCGAGAATATCAGGACCTCAAAGTTTACGGACATTATTCACTGAACTTCTTCAACAGCCTGACCATTCCCAAGTTGCACCAGTACACGCTCTCGGTGGAGCTGACCAGGGACGAGATGAGGGAAGTCCTTTCTCATTACCCCGGGCGGCTGGAGGCAATGGCCTTTGGCAGGATAGAATTGATGGTGACCCGGGACCCGAGTATTAGGGAAGGTGTTCTGGTGGACGATGCTGGGCGTAAGTTCTCCGTCTACCGAGACCGTTGGGGTTACGCTCACATATTGAACTGTGCCGATCTCCTTCTCCTGGACTACTTGGATGAATTTCAGACGATGGGCGTGGATTCTATTGGTTTGGACCTTAGACGGAGGGATCCTGGGCTATGCGAGACTGTCGCTCGGGCCTTCAAGGAGTATGACCTTAAGAAGAAGGGGAAGATCAAAAGAAAGTGTGGTAGGGTTACGGTGGGTCACTTCCTCCGCGGCGTTACTTGAACGCTATCCCCAACCTATGAAATCTAATTGTAGTGGAGTCCCTCATTAATCGCTACTCGATCGTGGATTTGATGAGGATCGCCTTTAGACCAGGAGGAAATTGGACTCCTGCTCGCGACAGGAATGGTGTGGGGGGCTTCATAGAGGCGATCTTGGCCATCATGATCGTCACTTCTGGATTGATTCTGCTGACATTCTCATTTTACTTAGTGGCAATTGATGATGAAGTAGATTCTGATCTAGACGGCCGATGCGAGGAATTAATCGACCTCGTATTGGACGACGATTCCATCATGGTAGAACCTGGCGTCATTAGACACTCCGCCTTAGGGAAAATCGACTTCTCGAAGATCGACATCGAGAATGGATTCAAGCTGGTGATCGACGAGATCTCCCCGGAATTCACGATCGTCCTGGGGGGGAGGGGAACGTACAGTGAGGGTGAAAGATGCTGCCTATCGGTGCCAGTCAACGTGTACCACGCCCCAAAGGACGTGAGACCAGCGTTGCTGAGAGCATGGACGTGGTGAAATGATCGGGAAGCGAGCGCAAGCGGCCATGCTTGATGCCATGATATTTCTCACCGTCGCGGCCATCGTATCAATCTCATTGGTCTCTGCAGCTTCCAATCAACACTCGGAACCAAATGTGGATCTCAGAGAGTATGTGGGCAGGGCTCATGGCGTCATCCTAAGGACCACGGTGCAGTTGGAGATGCCGAGAGAGAGTAATAACGCCTGGATGACCGTCAGTGACCTTGTCATGTCGTATTTCCTTGCCATTGATAGAGGAGAGGATATTGATTCGTTCGAACCGATCCTGGAGGACATTACACAAATGATCGAGGGATTGACCCCTTCCTGGGCTCACTTCTGCTGGACAGCCTTTTATGGACCTTACGAGCTTCTGATCGGAGAGGTTCCATCCAATTCAGAATCTGTATGGCCCTCCTCGATATTCAGCGAGATGCCGATCCTGGGAGGGGAGCTACGGTTCAAACTGGAGATGTGGAGCTGATCTCATAGGGACTGGTCAAGTTTCTTCATCCTGATCTGATGGACCTTTAGCTCCGCGCGTCTCGTGGTCTCCTTCAGATCGAAGTATCCGAAAACGACCGAAGCACCAATAAGTGCGAAAATAACGATGGTGATGCCCTCGATTCCCAGGGACTGAACGAACTCTCCCAGAGCGCCAGTGAGGCTGTCGGCAAAAAGATAGATGCCAATAAAGAACGCTGCCACCGCATCCAGCAGGTACATGAGAAAACCATATATGGTTCTGTTGACCTCGATTATGGTGCACTTCCCCCTACAGATCTCGCACTTGTTACGGGAGTACCAGTTCTTTGGATGGAGTTTATCGCATTCCGGGCAGTAGCAGTACCTCATTTTCTAGATCTCCTTCACCCTGATTCCTCGCTTCATTTCAGGCACCGAATTTCTCGGAACGATTTGCCTTATCCAGTAGAATTGGAAGCAGGTTGACTCCCCTGATCCTTCCCAAACCTCCAAACGAGCATGAAGATTCGTCATATCTTTTCACACAGTCCCTTACACCATCCGCAGCCCAAACGATCAACGGCACTGGATCACCAGAATGATCTCCTACAGTGATGGGGGTGCAATGATCGGCGGTGATGGCCACCACCATCTCAGAGCTCAGCTCCTTCCTAAGGATGCCCACCATGGAGTCTATAAGGGATATCACCTCCATCTTCTGCTGGGGATCCGAATCATGGGATGCTATGTCCGCCATCTTGACGTTCATAAGCACGAAGTCGTTCTCATCCAGCAGGCGCAAAGCCGTCCGTGCCTTGAGATCGATGTCGGAATCAAGACCTCCGGTGAACCTCTGATCTTCTATAACATCCATGCCCAGCACCCTTCCGATCCCCCTGATGAGGCTAACCCCGGAAATGCACGCAGCTTTCATCCCGTACCTCTCCTTAAAGGACTGGATATCGGGGAATGTGCCTGAACCTCGCGGAAGGAGTATGTTCGCCACGGGCTTTCCTTCCTTGATCCGTCTGAGGTTGATACGATGACCATTGAGCTTCTCGTAGGATCTCCTCACGAACTCGTTGACAACTCTGGCCGTGAGCTCTGCTCCCTCCTCCAGCGGCTGGCATTCGAGAATTGAACCTAGATGATGAGGATCGACATCACTGACCTGGGCCGAGAGCCCCTTGCCCGATAGAAGTAATACGGCCCTGTGTTCCGTGGCCTCCTTGACCGTGATGTCGACTCCCTCGATGGTCATTCCTTCAAGAGCGGAAGCGAGTCCGCTCGTATCTGGTTCCTTGATCCTTCCTGCACGGCGATCGATCACATTCAGATTCTCGTCCACCGTGGCGAAGTTGCACCTGAAAGCCACGTCCCCCTTCTTCCCGACGATGCCTACTCCGGCGGCTTCGAACGGCCCTCTTCCAGTGTATATCTCGTACGGGTCGTATCCCAAGATGGAAAGATGGGCGGTGTCGCTCCCGGGCCTGACTCCCGGGGAGATGGTGTCCATGATACCACAGGTCCCGTTCTCTGCGAACCAATCCAGGTTGGGGTGCTCTGAGGCTTGCAGTGGAGTGTTGTGTCCAAGAGATTCCACTGCTCTGTCTCCGACCCCGTCAAGGACTACGAGGAGAATCTTCCTTGGTCTCATTGGAATCAAAGTGATATCGCTCAAAGGATAAAAAAAAGGTTCTGTATCATTCTACATGGCGCCCTCACGGCACCATGCCTTGTCTGGGAGGGTATCGTATATCTGAAGGATCTCCTCCTTGCTGTCCTCTTCTTCTATCTTCGCATACCTCCTGATGTTCGGGACATTCAAACGCCAGTAGAATATTCTCCAGCCTCTGCCGTTGGGCAGAAAGGTCTCATCCCAATCGGTGCCCATCATGCCGGTGTCCTGAAGAAAATAGAACAACCTTCTATCATCCTGATTCAGCATGTTATCTATGATCGTGTCCCCAAAGCCAAAGTAGTTGAGAACACGCTGCGCAACATCGATCGCCACCTCTTTCCTGAGGCCGACCCTGTTCATGAGCGCATCAATCAATTCATACATTTCCAATATACCAGTCCTGCTTAACATCTATATTCTTTGATTAATCTGTATGCACCACTATTAATATTTATCGATTGTAACTAATTTTGTATCGATACAACAATATAAATTTAAATGGCCTTATTCAGCGGATTGCGTGTCATACGAGCTCTCCAAACCCTCGTATACATTGGAACTTAAGACCCTTTTCCTGAGGTTAGGATTCTTGTAATTCGCCCCGATGATCTTCCTCAGGGAGGGGTTGGCCAGGAACAGCTTCACGATCTCTAGCAGAGAGCGGGGACGCATCCATCCCTCGATGTGAGCCTTATAACCGCTATTGGCCATCGCGTCGAGCTCTTCCTTGGTGAAGCGATCGAAGTACTCGTAAATGCGATGGTTGGTCTTCCAATCGTCGAGTCCAGTTAGACCATTCGCCTCAAGCTCATCCCATATGGGCGTTCCAACGAGGCAATCGAGTATGTTCATCTGAATGCCATGAGGGCGGGTCTCCTTGATGAGGGTAATTGTCAGGGCGAAGTCTTCCCGGGTCTCCACCGGAGCCCCCACGATGTACGAGGTGACGGCCAGCATTCCTACCTTCTTCGCGTTGCTGACAGCCTCTCGTATCTGTTCAGGCTTCGTTCTTTTATTGTAGTATTCAAGGACATGCTCCGAGGCGCTCTCTGCACCGAAGTAGATGACGTCGAAACCGGATCTCTTCATGTCCTTCAGGAGATCTAAGTCTGCTCGGTCTACCCTTCCTTCACAATACAGGTGCATTTGTATGCCCCTCTCCCTGATCATCCTGCAGATCTCCTTTACCCGCGCCCGGTCCTGAGTGAACGAGTCATCAACGAAGACGCAGGTCTCGTAGCCCTGATCGCTGAGCAAAATGAGTTCATCTACCACGTTCTCAGGGCTTCTCTTCCTCCACCTTCCCTTTGACAGTACCGTGCAGGAACAGTAGGTGCAACGGAACGGACATCCTCTAGAGGTGCACATGGTGGTGAACTTACCGGGAGTAAGGGGTATCCCCTGGTGCGAGTAACCGTAGTCGATGCCACTCAACAAATCGCGATCAGGGAAGGGAATGGCATCAAGATCCTTGATAAGCTGGAAGTCGTTGTCCACGATGACCCCATCATGTTTGAATCCAATACCCGAAATATCATTCAAATCTTGACCGGCATCCAAGCGATCCAAGAGTTCGACAAAGGACTCCTCCCCCTCACCTTTTATCAGGAAGTCAATGAAGTCGTATTCGTTCAATATCCTCCTTGAGGTGAAGGTGGCATGATACCCACCGAGAACTGTGATGACATCATCCAGAGAGTGCTTCACCTTCCTCAGCACATATAGAGCATCAAGGAATGTGTGCGTGGAGCAGTTCAGCCCGACAACATCGGGATTCAACGACACGATCTTTGAGACAAGTTCCTCTCTACCGAGATTCTCGCAGAAGGCGTCAATGATGGTGATGTCGTCCTTCCTTCGTGCCTTGATCGATGAAGCGATGTAGAGAAGACCGAGCGGTGGCCACTTCTCGCTTGTCTTACCTGGTGGTGTTGAAAGTAAGACCTTGATACAATCCCCTCTGAAACTCGAATGAGTATAAACTAATGATATGTGGCATATCTGCCTTAAACCTTACCAGAATTCTTCCATGATAAAGAAAGTATACAGGTTAGTCAATAATTCCAGGGTAGGTCAAGAAGAGGTAAATAATGCGTGTCACAACGTATCTCACGGTGATTTATTGGGAGGCAATCGGATCGAGTTGTCCGCTGACACCTTGACCAGACTCCGGAACATGATGCGGGTTCTCGATATAATTGACCCTGACGAGTTCATCAACGAGATGCTATACCAGATGGAAGTGAGAGGGCGAAGACGAAGGTCGAATGCCATGGATGTCGTGGACAGAGTATTCACCGTTAAATGCCCAAAGCTGGATAGGGGCGTTGGATACCCTGAGGGAGAGGAGTGCGAGTTCGCGAGCGAATTCGACAAGGAAACGGGAAGCGCAAGGTGTGCATTCTGCGGATTCAGGGAGGTACGCTTCCTTACGAGCTGTCCCGCCCTAAAGAGGGAAACCACTCCAGGTGAGTGTACTGAATGCAAATATGGAAGAGTGAATAACCAGAATGGAACCGTCGTATGCACGTTCATGGAGAAGTAGTCTCTTCGCCACCATAATTATAAGATGGGTATCCAATCCCCATTCTGCATCATGACCAAGCAAAAGAGGGTTGGGAATGCCTTACTGGCAGGGTTGATCTGCTCGGTCTTAGTCTCACTGATAATATATGCAATACCTGGTTTCGACATCCCATCATTCACCGGCGACTTCGCCCCCGACCTCATGATCTTTCTCCTGGGAGGATTCTTCCTCTGGTTCGTTCTATGGTATTGGGTCTTCATGGTAAGGGACAGACTGAGGAGGGTCCCTCAACCTGATGAGAAAAAAGAGATCAGCCGATAGTGGGGCTAAAAACAACGAGGAAACAAAGGTCAAAAACGATAGTTATCAGATTTGAGAACGCTTCGGCGCAATTTGGCCAGTATCCGATAGTCTTGCATAAAATGAGATCAATATCGGACTCCAATATCATTATCAGCAATGGGAATTTGGAGCGTTCTCTTATTTAGTTTCGTCCAAATAATTTTGTAGCAAGAAAGGGGTAAGGAAACCTTGAAAACAGGCTGTTCGGAACGAGCATCTGTCTTCATGTCTAGAGGGAAACCTTTAGATTTGGAGGGTTGCCATGCCACTTAAAAGGAGGTTGAGAATTGGGAACTCAAGTCCTACGCGACTTCCAAACCGGTTCACAGGTTTGCGATGAGGAACAGGAATCTGTGCTACGCCTGCCACATTCCTCAAGCCTCATACTCCTGCTCTATGACGAGAAGGAGATCATCGCTTCACAGATGAAGAAGGTCTGTAAGAACTACAACACCATGGCAGCTCTCGCCAGGCGTCTAGAGGAAGAGGGTCTGGTGGAAGTTGTAATGAGAAGCAGTCCCCGTGTCACCCACTTATATTTCCTCAGCGACAAGGGCAGGAAGGTCGCGGAAAAACTCAAGGAGATCGAGAATTTCATTTACAAGGGAGAGAACAACGTTCCTTGATTGCCAACCTCATCACAGAGGGACACCATCTCCCACTTTTCATTCATATTATTCTTGATGAGAAGCTTACCTGTGTCGTTCCATCATAGAACATTTTCACCTTTTCCAGGTGATCATCACAAGTGAATCAATAGCCTGAACACTGGCAATGAGTGGGGAAAGAAAGGTGTGGTGCAGGGGGTGCGATTTGAACGCACGAACCTCTACAGGACAGGGTCCTAAGCCCTGCGCCGTTGACCAGGCTTGGCTACCCCTGCTCGGTTCAAGGGATGGAAAAACCGTTAATAACCTTTTTCCAGAGTTCACCTCTTTTGAAAGTAATTCTAAAGAAAGGATTCAAGGTACTTTCGGATGGATCCCATCGCCGAATCTCGACTCTTAGGATATGACTTGATCTTTCCCCGTACCTGTATGAAATCTTCGTACTCCGTCAGGACAATCCGGCCCTGATATGCCTCTTGCTTGTCAAGACGGAAAAAGAGCTGACAGTCATCATCGACCCTGAGATCCAGAGAGCTGATGATCCTTTCAGTCGCCTTTTTATCCATCCTTTTGAAGAACTCGTCGATCTCCCGCGACTTCTTGATTTCACCCTCAAGAATGACTATTGGGTTGCCGTAATGGCCATGTACCTCGGTCCTTGTAAATTCCTTAAGACCTGTGGCAAACCTCATGGCAGCGGAGACCTTCTCCTCGCTCTCAGTCGCGTGGACCAAGGTCCGAAAGGCCAGGTAATGCAGGGACATCAAGACCGTCAAATGAGTTGGAACACATATATTAATCTCCCCATGTCGCAAATTTACCCCTTCCATCTACCTTAGACAAATGATTATTCAAAATGTACTTTTATCGACATATAGAAGAAATCGGAGGAGCATTTCGAATTATAGTTATTTTTCATAAGGAAAATTCGTAATCGTTATTTCCTAAAATAGGTCGATTTCAGTAGAATCCCAAAAAGCTTATAACCTCTTACGCATGAAACCTAACGGGTGTAAAATCCGATGATAGAGATCAGATTCCATGGAAGGGGAGGCCAGGGGGCCGTTGTGGCCTCGGAGCTCCTGGCCAGGGCCGCGATCATGGACGGCATGAAGGCATCGGCGTTTCCCTCTTTTGGATCGGAGAGGAGAGGCGCGCCTGTCATGGCTTTTTGCCGGATCGACGACAGGCCAATCAGGATCCATGCTGGAATTTATGAACCAGATTATGTGGTTATCCTTGATGCCAAGCTCATCAAGATAGTCAACGTACTGGACGGCATCAAGGAAGGTGGAAAAGTGCTTATCAATTCGCCCAAGTCACCGAAGGAGCTCGGACTCGAGTCCGATCATGACGTGTTCACTGTGGATGCGACAGGCATCGCGCTCGATATGGGACTGGGAAGCATGGCCAGCCCTATAGTGAACACCGCGGTGATCGGAGCGTTCGCGGCTATCTGTCCAGAGGTGAAGATCGAGAACGTCATCGAGAGCATCAAGCAGGCGGCTCCGGCAAAGAAGGAGCAGAATGCTGAGGCTGCCAGGAAAGCATATGATTCTATGAAGGGGGCACGATAATGCTCAAGAGTTACAAGGATATGCCCTCCACCCCAGTGAGCCTTCAGTCAACCGAGGACATAATGACGGGTAACTGGAGGACGATGAGACCGTTGATCGACGAAGAGAAGTGCATCCGCTGTTACATATGCTGGAAGTTCTGCCCGGACATGTCAATTGAGGTGGAGGAAGCAGACGACTTCCCTACTGTCAACCTAGACTACTGCAAGGGGTGCGGCATCTGCGCCAATGAGTGTCCGAAGGATGCCATCGAGATGGTGAGGGAGGAGTGAGAATGATGGAGGTAATCACATCTAACTACGCCGCCGCATATGCAGCCAAACTCTCCCGTGTAGAGGTTATTGCGGCATATCCAATCACACCCCAGACATCCATATCGGAGAAGCTGGCAGAGTTGGTTGACTCGGGCGAAATGGATGCCAAGTACATCAAGGTCGAGAGCGAGCATTCTGCTATGGCTGCCTTGATAGGAGCCTCTCACGTTGGTGCGAGGACATTCACCGCGACCTCATCGCAGGGTCTAGCTCTTATGCACGAGAATCTTATCTGGGCTGCTGGTGTTAACAGACCCATAGTCATGCCTGTGGCCGCAAGGGCGCTGAGCGGTCCCTGGACCATCTGGTCAGATCATTCTGATGTAATAAGCGAGAGGGACGCGGGCTGGATGCAGTTCTTCTGCGAGAACAACCAGGAGACACTCGACATGATCATCATGGCTTACAAGATAGCCGAGGACCGTGAGATCATGACACCTGCCATGGTGATAGAGGACGGGTTCATACTGTCCCACACCGTAGAGGCGGTCGATATGCCATTGCAAGAGGAGGTCGACGACTTTCTACCTCCCTTCGATCCGGAGTTCAAGATCGATTTCAAAAGCGAACCCAGGAGATATGCGGGAGTGCTCGCCCCCGACTGGTGGCAAGAGCACCGCTACCGGCGCATGCTCGATATGGAGCGCGGTAAGGAGAAGATCGTGGAGGTCGAAAGGGATTTCAAGCGCAGGTTCGGCAGGAGCTACGGCGGCCTTGTGGAGTTCTACCGCTGTGATGATGCCGATGTCGCTTTGGTGATCGCTGGAGCCCCGACGGGAACCGCCAAGGATGTGGTGGATGAGATGAGGGACAGGGGCAAGAAGGTGGGACTGGTCAAGCTCAGGTCATTCCGGCCGTTCCCCGGTGAAGAGCTGGTCAAGCTCAACGACATGGTCTCCATGGTCGGCGTTTTCGACAAGAGCTACACTATGGGCCAGGGTGGAGCCTTCTTCCAGGAGATCAGGAATGCCCTCTATTCACCCGACGGAGTTCCGATCAAGAATTACATAGGCGGTCTGGGAGGAAGGGATGTGACCAAGAAGAACATTGAGCGCATATTCGAGGACCTTCTGGCACTGAACAAAGAAGGCAAGGTGGACCGCATTATCGACTGGGTTGCCCTCAAAGGCGGACCTGGGAGGTGGGAATGATGGCAAAGCTACCGCTTCCTAAGGAAGAGTATCTTTACAGGGGACACGCGGCCTGCCCGGGCTGCGGTGCGCCTCTGGCTATGAGATACACCATGAAGGCGCTGGGCCCCAGGGTCATCATGAACGTCCCCGCGGGCTGCACCGCCGTCATAGGTGGGGTCTGGCCCAGAACGGCCTTCAAGTTCGATATGATGGACCATGTCTTCGAGAGCACCGGAGCAGTTTCCTCCGGAATCAGGGCCGCCCTTGACGCCAAGGGTATTGAAGATGTCACCGTTCTGGCCTGGGCAGGCGACGGCGGGACCGTGGACATTGGTCTGCAAGCGCTCTCGGGTGCGGTGGACAGGGGCACGGACTTCATCTATGTCATGATGGACAACGAGGCCTACATGAACACTGGTATCCAGTGCAGCGGTTCCACGCCGATCGGAGCATGGACCACCACCACACCATTTGGAAAGAAGTGCGAGATCATTCTTCAGAGGAAGAAGAAGATCATGGAGATGATGGTGGCCAACGGTATCGTCTACGGTGCAACTGTGAACGTTGCCTACCCAGAGGATTTCGTCAAGAGGGTCAAGAAGGCGACCGAGTTCGAGGGACCAAAGTTCATCCATGCCTTGTCCCCGTGCGCACCTGGGTGGCGCGTCGATACCGCCAAGACAGTCGAGGTAGCCCGCCTAGCCACTCAGACCAACATGTTCCCCCTGTACGAGGTGGAGTGGAGCGAATATAGGCTTACTAAAACGATAAAAGAGAGAAAGCCGGTTTCGGAGTACCTGAAAACTCAGGGACGCTTCAGACGGGTCTCCGAGGATATGGTCAATAGGATACAGGCCATGGTCGATGAGGAGTACGAGGAGCTCCTGAGGAAGGTTGAACTGAGCAAGGGGTGAACCTCTGGACGACATAGTCGCCGATTCCGGGAAACTCCTTCTCCTGGGGAACGAGGCGATCGCCCGAGGTTGCATGGAAGCAGGCGTCAGTATCGCGGCTACCTACCCAGGCACCCCGTCCTCGGAAGTAGGAGGAGTTCTAGAGAGAGTGGCCCACAAGGTGGGCATGTACTTCGAGTACTCGACAAACGAGAAGGTTGCAATGGAGGTCGCGGGAGCGGCGGCAGCAACCGGCCTGAGGGCCTTCGCCTTTATGAAACATGTCGGGCTGAACGTAGCTAGTGATGCGTTCGTCACCCTCGGATACACGGGTGTAAGGGGAGGTATGGTGGTGATGACCGCCGACGATCCCACCGCCCACAGCAGCCAGAACGAGCAGGATAATCGATTCTATGCCAAGCTAGCCCTGGTCCCCATGCTTGAGCCATCTACTCCCAAGGAGGCCAAGGATATGCTCAAAATGGGTTTCGAGATCTCCGAGGAGCTGGGCTCACCCGTGCTCTACCGCACAACCACCAGGGTGAACCACGCTCGCGGAATCATCGAACTCGAGAAGATCCCGGAGATCAAGCAGAGGGGACATTTCGAGAGGGATCCTCAGCGCTTCGTCTGCATTCCGGCGCATGCCCGTCTTCGCCGCATCGCCCAGCTTGAGCGGTGGGAGAGGGCGTTGGAGATGGCCGAGAACTCGCCACTCAACTTCGTGGAGGGTGAGGGCGAAATAGGAATCATCACCAGTGGAGTATCCTACACCTACGCCAAGGAGTGGCTGAAAGGAGTACAAATACTGAAGCTGGGCTTCACCAACCCTGCCCCCGAGAGGAAGATAGCCGATTTCATTAAGGGCAAGAGGTTCGTGATTGTCATCGAAGAGCTAGAGCCGTTCCTTGAGGATGAGGTGCTGAGGATCGCAAAGAGTCATGGCATCGATGTCCCGGTGTACGGAAAGAGGACAGGACACCTCCCACGGGCATTCGAGTTCAACCCCGACATCATCACATCGCTCTCGAGCCTGGTGTCCGTTCAGGAAAGGAAGCTCCCGCTTGAAATCGAGAAGATAGCCCTTCCACGGAGGCCGCCAATACTGTGCGCAGGCTGTCCGCACCGGGGCACTTATTACGCGGCAAAGAGGGCCGTTGGAAAGGAGGAAGTGGTCTACAGCATCGACATAGGATGCTACACCCTGGGAGTGCAACCACCGCTATCAATGGGCGATTTCCTGCTTTGTATGGGATCTAGCATCGGTGCCGCGGGAGGTTTCTCCAAGGCAACCGACCAGAAGGTAATGGCCTTCATAGGGGATTCCACATTCTTCCATGCAGGCGTTCCAGGGCTGATCAACGCGGTCTTCAACGACCATCGATTCGTTCTGGTAATACTGGACAACAGGACCACCGCCATGACCGGCCATCAGCCTCACCCAGGAACCGGAAGGAAGTACGGTGAATGGACATCAGAGGCCATGAAGATCGAGCCTCTGGTAAAAGGTCTGGGCGTTGGCTACGTCAAGACCGTGGACCCTTATGACGTGAAGGGAACCCAGGCAGCCATGAAGGAAGCGCTTGAATACGACGGTGTGGCGGTGATAATAGCGGAGAAAGCATGCCCCCTGGCCCTAAAGAAAGAGAGGCGATTGACGAAAGGGCAGTATAGGGTGGATCAAGAGAAGTGCAATAAGTGCTACACCTGCGTCGAGAAGTTGTCATGTCCCGCGCTCTTCAGGGTTGGAGACGATGTGGTAATAGAGGAAACCATGTGCATAGGGTGCGGGGTATGCTCTCAGGTTTGCCCTAAGAAGGCCATCGAGGAGGTGGACCAGTGAGGTACAACATCCAAATGGTTGGCGTGGGCGGCCAGGGCGTGCTCCTGGCATCCATGGTGATTGGGGAGACTGCGATGCGCAAGGGCATGGAGGTAACCATGAGCGAGGTCCACGGAATGGCCCAGAGAGGGGGCAGCGTCACCTCGACCATCCGAATGGGGGATGATGTCATTTCACCATTGATCCCCAAGGGCGGGGCCGACCTCCTTCTGGCATTCGAGCCTATCGAAGCCTATCGTTCGCTGGAGTATGCCAACAAAGATACCTACATAGTAGCCAACACACACCCTATAATACCGATCACAGTGTCCATGGGAGCGGACGAATATCCTGACTTGGATTATATCATCGAGAAGATGAGGTCTGCCAGTAGCAGAGTCATACGGGTTAATGCAACGGAGATCGCGATCGAGCTCGGTGGCGCCATTGCCACGAATTCGGTCCTCATTGGTGCGGTGGCCGCTGTGAAGGGGTTCCCGCTCTCCGCGGAGGAGTTGATGAAATCGCTCTTGGATCGCGTGCCCGAGAAGTTCAGGGAGATGAACGAGAGGGCATTCCAGACCGGTTATCAGGTAGCGAAGGATATAATGGACGGGCTCGATTAGAAGGCAGTCTCGTAGAAGCAACGATCATATGTGATCCAGTCATGTTCTATAAGAAAAATTTTAGGTGGGAGGAGCACCCTCCCACCGTGATTTGGTCTGTTTGGCTCTCTGAAAGTGATTAGAGGGGATCAAAGCCCGGACCGAATCCTGGGCTGAAATCCGGGCCGCCCATCCCCAGTTCCGCGTGGGGCATGGGCATGGGAGGCTCTGGGCGCCTTGTCGTAAGATCGCTGAGATCCTCCAGTTCCGCCTCGTTCATCTCGTCTAGCATCTCCTTTACGTCGGTCTCTATCTGCAGGAAGAATGACTCGCTGATCTTGCTGTCCACCGATTCGATGATCTTCATGATGCTCCTCTCCATTATAGAAAAGGTCTCTCGCAAGGCTAGATTGCCCGCGATATCGAGGAGCCTGTCGTTCTCCAGGACAATGGTGGTCTCCGCTGCCTTCTTCAATTTTCCTATTCCTTCCTTCGCTTTCCGGGTTCTGTCAACCTCGTGTGAGAAGGGGTTAATGGCTATTGCGAAAGTGACCGCTCCCTTTTCCCGGGCTATCTCGGCAATAACGGGGGCAGCACCAGTACCGGTCCCTCCTCCCATGCCCGCGATCACGAACACGATGTCGCTATCACTCAGCATGTCCTCGAAAATCTCTCTTGCGCACTCGGCGCAATACTCGCCTACCTCGGGGAATCCGCCGGCACCACGTCCTCTGGTTATGTCCTTTCCAATCAGGACCTTCTTATGAGCTTCTATCTTTCCAAGTTTGCTCTCGTCAGTGTTGACCGCTATCGTCTCCACCTCGTTCCTAGAATTCCAGTATACGCTGTGAACGATGTTGTTTCCTGCTCCTCCGCAGCCCACCACGGCGATCTTGGGCTTGACAAGGCCCTTGGTGAGCATGGTGACTATCTGTTCTTCCAATACTGTTTTCTCCATCATCCCCTTTCCTCCACGAGGTCGTTTTGAGCATATTTGCTCAAGCTGTTCGCCAAACAGAACCGCGCATCCCATCCCTTCTTGGCCCCAAGTTGCACGGAAATCGATTGTTGGCTGACTGTTTGTCCGCCGGAATCAATCGGAGATCAGGCTGAGTGTGTTGAGCTCCTCCTCTAGAGCTCTCTTCTTCAGCGTCTCCATGTATTCCTTGGTTATGAAGTGTTCACGCACACAACTCTCGACGGCCTCAACCATCGACTTGTATACCCCATCCCTCACATAGTGCTTTATCGCCCCCATAGCTGGTCTAGGAACGACAATACTTATCCTGTTCTCGGCTCCTTGCGAGGGTTGGGAACTTACCCCTTCTATGTATGAGCGGATGGCTACTCTAGCGAGCTGCGACCGATTGGATATCTCCTCGGATTCCTCGATGAACCGGTCGATAAGCTCGAGGTCTTCCCTTTCTAGGCGCAGTGAAATCCTCTCGCCATCCATGCGTTCCCACCTAGGTCACTAGGACCGTCATACATAATGACATACTAGATATATAATATTTGTCAAAATGTCATATTTTGTCATAAAATTGATGGGGTAAGAACACCGCGTCATACGGAACGTGTGACGCGTTTCGAAAAACATCTGGCCTAAATAATAGGCACTCATATTGGCGCAAAAGGTATTTAGAAACATCCTATATACCCTGCGCAGGTGCAGCAAATGGCTAGACGGTCATCCGAGATTGAGGCAAAGTGGCAGGAGCGATGGTATTCCGAAGGGATAAATGAGTCCGAAGTTAGCTCTAGGCCCAAGTTCATGATCATCTTCGCCTATCCAGGTGTGACCGGCTACTTGCACGTGGGACATATGCGGGGATATACCTACGTCGACGCCATCAGCCGATACAAGCGAATGACAGGATACAACGTGCTGTTTCCGGTCGGAACACACGCCACCGGGAACGGGGCTATAAGCCTCGCGAATCGTGTGATGAACAAGGATCCCGCTACCCTGAACTACCTCCTCTCCAACGGTTGCCCGGAAGAGAAGATACCGGACCTGGAGACGCCAATGGGGGTGGTGAACTTCTTCAATGATGTTTACATCAACCAGTACTGGAAGCGATTTGGCTTCCTGGCAGACTGGCGGAGGTTCACCTGCACACTCTATCCCGATTACAATAAGTTCATTCAGTGGCAGTTCCACAAGCTGAACCAGAAGGGGCTGCTCATTCAGAAACCTTACTTCGCCCCTGCCTGTGTGGAGTGCGGTCCCGTTGCCGTGGACGCGTCCGAGACGGACCTGCAGAAGGGAGGCCGCGCGGAGATCAACGAATACACCCTGCTCAAGTTCAATAGCGGTGGGCTCAAGCTGATCGCCGCCACCCTGAGGCCCGAGACGGTGTACGGTCAGACGAACTTCTGGGTCAACCCCGATGTGGACTATGTCAAGGTCAGAATGAACGGCGAGATCTGGGTGATGAGCAAACCCGCCTTCGACAAGATGAAGTATCAGAAGGATGACCTGGAGCTGATCGGCACCATTCCAGGAAAGGACCTAGTAGGCCTGAAGTGCGTGGCACCGGTCATACACCGTGAGATACCGGTCCTCCCGGCGAGGTTCTGTGATCCCAATGTCGGGAGTGGACTGGTCACGAGTGTACCGTCTGACGCACCTGACGATTGGATATCCCTCAGGGAGGTGCAGGCAGATGACGCACTTCTGGAAGAGTTCGGTCTAGATCCGGACGAGATCCGATCCATAGAGCCTATTGCGATCATCGACTCGAAGGGTTTCGGACCATTCCCCGCGGCAGAGATAATCGAGCAGATGGGCATAAAGAACAGCGGAGACCCTCGTCTCGAAGAGGCAAAGAAGATCGTCTACAAAGCTGGATACCACACCGGCCGCATGAACGAGAATTGCGGAGAGTTCGCTGGCCTCCGTGTCGAGGAAGCGAAGGAGCGCATCAGGGACATGATGATAGAGCTGGGAGAGGCGGAGATGTTCTACGATCTCTCCGAAGAGGTCATATGCCGCTGCGGAAAGCCGGTAGTGGTGAAGAAGGTCCCCGATCAGTGGTTCATCGACTACGCCAATGAAGAGCTCACTAGTAACAGCAAGGAGCAGGCCAGTAAGATGCACATCATGCCCAATGACTATTACTCAAACATACAGGGCGTCCTGGACTGGTTCAGGGAGAGGGCCTGCGTAAGGCAGGGCAACTGGTTGGGAACCACTTTCCCGTTCGACGACAAGTGGATCATCGAAGCGATCTCCGATTCGACCCTTTACCCCATATACTATCTCGTATCTCGATACGCGAACTCAGGAGAGGTGAAAGAGGAGCAGATGAACGAGGAGTTCTTCGACTTCGTTCTACTGGGAAGGGGCGATATCGAGAATGTGGCCAAGCAGACCGGCGTCGAGGCGGATCTGCTAGAGAGGATGAGGGCGGAGGTCGAGTACTGGTACCCGCTGGACATCAACCTAGGTGGAAAGGAGCACATGACCGTTCATTTCCCCGCGTTCCTCATGAACCATGTGGCCATACTTCCCGAGAAGCACTGGCCCCAAGGCATCTTCGTTAACTGGTATATCACCGGAAAGCTGGGAAAGATATCGAAGTCGAAGGGAGGTGCCGAGCCCATTCCAGACGCTGCTGAGAGGTTCGGCGTGGACCCTCTCAGGCTCTACTACGCGAATATCGCGGCGCCATTCGCTGATGTAGAATTCGACGAGGATGCTATCGAGAACTACCGCTCAAGGATGGACCGGATCCGACGCATCGTGGAAGAACTGCTCTCCCTTCCAGAGGGAAAGGAGACCAACATTGACAGGTGGCTCTTCTCCAAGACCAACAGCCGGATGGCATCCGTGACGGAAGGGATGAAGGAGTACGACCTCAGAATGATGGCGAACGAGATCTACTTCGAGATGATGAACGATCTCCGCTGGTATACCCGCAGGGGCGGCAACAACGGGAGGGTGGCCAAGAAGGTCTTGGATATCTGGGTGCGCCTCATGACGCCCATCACCCCCCACACCGCGGAGGAGCTTTGGTCACTGATAGGCAACGAGACCTTTGTCTCCACTGAGTCCTTACCTGAGGTAAATGAGAACGATGTCTTCCCGGATGTGGAGGAAGCGGAGGAGTTCCTGAAGGATGCCATATCTGATATCAAGGAGATACTGAGGGTCACTGGTATTACTCCCAGCAAAATCTTCCTTTACACCTCCCCCGAATGGAAGAACAAGGTATTCGCCATGGCGGTGAGGATGGCCATAGAGGGTGAGCTGAGCATACCGAACCTGACCAAGGCGGCGATGGCCGATCCCGACATCCGTTCGAAGGGAAAGGATGCCACCAATTTCGCCCGTAGGATAGCCGAGGACATAACCAAGCGCTCCGACCAGGATATGAAATCGCTTCTGGTCGAGTTTGACGAGATCGATTACCTCAATTCTTCACGGGACTTCATAGAATCCCAGCTAGGTTGCGAGGTTTTCATCCGAGCGGCGGACGACAAAAACATCCACGATCCAGAGGGCAAGGCTAAGGTGGCTCAACCCCGAAGGCCAGCAATATTTGTGGAGTAGGCCATTATTAACACCATTTTAATATATTTTATTCCGAGTTACATCAGTCCATAGTCTAGGGGTTGGTGAATTCATATTCTCTAAGCTGGCGGACATCATCGTACGGCGACACAAGGCCATCATCATCCTCTGGATGATCGTCATTGTCATCGCGCTTCCTTTCGTCCCGATGGCTGGGGATGTCTTGGTATACGAGGAGACCGAGATGGCACCCAATCAGCTGGAATCAGAGAAGGCGATGGTGTTCATCGAAGACGAGTTTGGAGACGTGATGAGCGGTGCATCGACCATCGTCGTCCTCACCTCGGAGAACGTGCTTGACAACCAGAGCAAGGATGCCATATATCGAATAGAGAAGGAGCTCTTCAACGCCAGCCACGACGGAAGGATCGAGGGGAAGGTCGTCTCCGAGTCCGTATATTCGCTCCTTACCGACTACAGCGCTGGCGTGATGACGGGCATGTCCAGGGGGATTGCAGAGGGAAAGGTCCTGGTCAACCTGACCGCCGAGCTGCTGTTCGGCCTTCCGCTTGCCTTTCAGCAGCTTTACTGGCAGGCGAACGGGTCCGCCTTCATCATCTGGGGGATGCCGGACATCCACGTCCAGGTGTGGCAGTCAGTGAGGATTGCATATCCCAATTGGACCACCCTCCAGGTGGATGCGGTCGCCTATTCTCAAGCCGTGGAGGTGCTGCGCTATCATCCCATACTGCAGGGGATGAACTCTACAATGCAGGCAATGGCCTGGAGCTGGTTCTCACTCTACAATTCATCCTGGAACCTGACAGCTTCGAATTCGACACTGGCCAACAATCCAATTCTGAGAGCTCAGCTGGCCGCCCAGGATGCGCTGCCAGCATTCCTTGAGACCATTCCCTCGGAGTTTCAGGAGTTCTTCACACTCATCTTCCACAGCTTCGATCTATGGACATGGGACCAATACCACATCCTCAACCAGTTCTGCCGATCACGAATCGGGGAAATCAACGATCCGAGTGCGGTGGAGTATTTCGGAATATTCTACGTTCAGTGGAACGGAACCGACCTGGCTCCTGATCAGGAAGGGTACGAGACGATGGTGACCATCGCCGTCTTGGAATACGCGGAGATGCTGGGTGGGGACCAAGGGGAGATGATACTTGCAATCTTCACTGGGCTTGGTTTCTCCCACTGGAACGACACCCTGACCCAGACAGAACTTGTCGTCAATGCGGTAAGCCTGGAATCTGAGTCGCAGGAGTGGGTGGTGTGGGAGGTCGAAAGGCTTGGTGACTCCCCGAGCTTCGCCCAGATCTACGGGCTGGCCGAACGTGTGGTCAGGAACTCTACCGTTGGACTATTCCCCATACCCGTGCCCGCGGCGCTCATTGCCAACATGGTCAACGTTCCTTCGAACGACACCACTATGATAATCCTCACGTACGAATCTTCCTCAGTAGCGGGGGACTCGGTCGGGGTCGTGAGAGATATTGTTCTTTCCATCTCATCAGATTACCAAGGTCTGGTTCCCTATGTCACCGGGGGTGATGCCATTTCCCTCGATATCAACGAAGCCTTTGACCGGGACCTTGAGAAGATAGACCCTGTCGCAATAGTCCTCATCCTGGTACTGATAGGACTATTCTTCAGGTCAATAGTGGCGAGCTCGATCCCCCCTCTGAGCATAGGCATCGCTATCGGGGTGGCAATGGCAGGTATCTACTTCATCGGCAGCTACCTGACATCAATCCACTATTCAGTTCTGGCAGTCATGATCACCGCCATGCTTGGCGCTGGTTGTGATTACTGCATCTTCATCCTTTCCCGCTACCGGGAGGAGAGGATGAACGGTCTGAGCAAGGAGGAAAGCGTGCGAAACGCGGTGGTGTGGGCAGGGGAGGCTGTAACCACATCGGGCATGACTGTCATGATCGGTTTCGGAGTTCTCGCCCTTGGTCGTTTCGCGCTGCTTCAATCCATGGGAATCTCGCTCGCGCTGGGCATACTCATCGCCCTCCTTGTGGCGCTGACGCTCCTCCCTTCCATCATATGTCTCCTGGGAAACAGACTCTTCTGGCCCTCCAAGATCGAAATCGAAGAGAGGGAGGAATCGATCAGCGAGGATATCAGGAAGACCGTGGGGTATTTCGGAAAGAGCGCGAGATTCGCTGTCAAGCACGCCAAGGTCATCGTGTTGGCAGCGCTGTTGATATCGATACCCACCACTTATCTCGTTCTTACATTGGAGACAAGCTACGATTTCATTGCCGGAATGCCTGACACCGAGAGCAAGCGAGGCCTGGAAGTCCTGGGAGAGGGTTTCGGTCAGGGCAGGATCGAGCCGACCTACATGACCGTCAACTTCACGACACATGTCCTGGATGGTGACGAGTTTGACATGGAGAGTCTGGACATAGTGGAGAATATCTCCCATGATCTTGCTTCGCTCCCCCACGTGAGGGAGGTTACATCTCCGACCCGACCTTTGGGTGATCCCATCAACTACAGGAATTTTTCAGAATATTCGCCCCTGGTCGCGGCCGAGTACCTCAGTCTTATGAAATACATGGTGGGGGAGAACCGGACGGCGGTGCTAATCCAGGTGGTCCTGGAGACTGAGCCCTTCACCAAGGAATCCATTGACCTTGTGACCGAGATAAGATCCGTGGGATCGAACGCGACGATGACCTATCCCACTGTCCAGCGGGTAATGACGACCGGCAGCACCGCCATCATGTTCGACATTTCTGAGATGGTTCAGGAAGATTTCAGCCAGATGCAGATCGTGGTCATCGTCGGAATATACCTGGTCCTCCTGGTGGTCCTGGGATCAGTCTTGATCCCATTGAGGTTGATCGTCACTATCCTGCTCAGCATCTCCTGGACAATCGCCATCACCATGCTGGTCTTCATCCATGTCGTTGGCACCCCCATCCTGTGGATGATGCCCATGGTGCTCTTCGTGATATGCATGGGCCTGGGAATGGACTATGACATCCTTCTTACCACGCGCATCAGGGAGGAGGTCTCCAAGGGCAAGAACGACAAGGAAGCCATAGTGGAAGCGGTGGAGAGAACAGGGAAGGTCATCACCATCTGTGGGATCATTATGGCCGGCGCGTTCGCCACCATGATGCTTTCCTCGACCGCCCTGCTGCAGCAATTCGGCTTCGCTCTTGCCTTCGCTATCCTCTTGGACGCCACCATCGTGCGCATCTATCTCGTCCCAGCAATAATGGTCCTCCTTGAAGGATACAATTGGTGGGCTCCAGGGAGGTTGCAGAGGGTGAGAAGGGAGGAGAAGATCAGGCGCACGGAGTAAAAAGGGCCAGAAGAAGAACAAGTGATCAGTTTCAGTCCAAGCCGCCCCATCGCTTGTATAGGTCGTGGTCCTGGCCGATCTGATCCAATATCT
>DATKXF010000106.1:0-6353 GCA_035529155.1 Methanomassiliicoccales archaeon
TTTTTGCGCCTGCCTCCGCTGCGCCTATTCCGGCACCAGAACCCGCCGGACCAGCTCCCACAACGAGCACGTCCCACTCCTCATCCAAAATCGATCACCATCCGTATTCGCTGGTCAACCTGTAAGCCTTATAGAGTCGCCTATAACTAGGCCGTGAAAGATATGCCCTTGCATACTGGAGAGGACCGTATCCTCTTCGAAAGGGCATGACCGAGTCACTCATCTGCTCCTCATTCATTTCCATCAAATCCCTGTACGCCTGGAGGAAGATGGGCGACGAGAACCTTGATGAGCGCCACCATCTATCATACGAAGTCAGATCTCCCCCAGAAATGGCCTCGGCCGCCCGTCTACCAGCGACCATGGCGATCCTTATTCCTGCAAAGGTCAGGGGATTGGCCTGGGCAGCCGCATCACCGATCAAGCATGTGTGACCATGCACCACTCTTGAAAGCCCGCCTACCGGGATCTTCCTGGCATGACTCTCGACCGGCTCAATATCAATATGGTCGGTTCCTGCGGGAAACCCCACCTTGGTCATCTTGCCAAAGGGGAATTCCCACCTGTATCCTCCTTCGTACCGTGAGCCATAGTAAAACCTAATCAAATCGCCTGGCATCTCTTCCTCCAACAGGTACTGCCTGGCGGAGACCACGATTGGAGGATCCTCGTGAAAAATATCCCTCCGCACCCTGGAGCAAGCTCCATCAGCACCGATTAGGAATGAACACCGTACTTGTCGACCTGATTTCAACTCCAGGGCCAGATTGTTCTCACCAGGGGCAACACCCATGACAGAGTCGTTGGTGATCTCTCCTCCATTATCTTCGAACTCCCGGATGAGGTCCTGGAGAAATAAGGATCGATCAATGATGTAACCCTCGGCCTTGGATCTGATTCGAAGACCGCCTGGCCAGACTTCCTCGGCGTATCTGATATGGTTGAGTATCCTCCCAGGACGGATAGGGTCGAGCTCCCTGAAAGCCCTTGAGGATATCGCCTCCCCGCACATTCGGTGATAACGTGCGTATCGATCGCCCATCAACCTCTCGATGAGAAGGATGTTCAGATCTGGTCTTATCATCTTCAGGAAGTAGGAGGCAGCGCAACCACCGGGGCCAGCCCCCACTACCACGACATCATGATCAAGTTCCAGTACTGATACCTCCCTTGCTGATGCTCTCGACAAAGGCGTAGCCGAAATCGAATCCAAGGAATGCAAAGAAATAGAGATATGAAGAAAGTATCGACAGTGCACACAGTAGCAGTATTGTCCCCTTCAGTACAGGGCGCTGTCTTAGGATCCATCCAGCGGGCGTATCGGCTCTCTCCACCCACTCCATATCGTTGATCTTCTCATCGATGAACGCCGCTACGAATACGGCAATTATTCCCACCAACATTTCTGGGGAGGGGGCGATCACCGCAGCATACAGGCCAATTCCTCCCGCAATCAGGAAACCAAGTTTGAAGGCCATGTTGTCGTACTTGGCTGCTACCATCAGCGCTAGGAGCAGTCCGAGAAAGATTGTGGCGCTGTCGACATCCAAGAGTATGAGGGCTCCCATCCAGATACCACCAGGTATGGCAAGAATAGTGGCCGATCTTCTGCTAAAAACATCGGTGTCGAAAGCCTGGTCACCGTACTTGATCAACATTCCCAAGGACACGAAGGAGAATGCGATAACCAGCTGGTGGTTGAGATTCACCTCTCCCATCTGGTAGGCATACACTCCCGCACAAATGGTAACCAATACGGTCAATAAGCCGAAGAACAGCGCCTCGCGTCCGTTAGTTCTTCTCATCAGAAGCCTCGAAATCCTGATTAAATCAGTCGCGAAGGGTGTACGCTACAATGAGTCTTAGCATTTATGCATGTCTATTCGGGTTTCTACTGGAAGTAATTCCAGGATTAAACTCATCGAGGGTCAGTCAGCCAGCCTTTTCAAGACCCATGCTATGTTCTTTCCCAGGGTCCTCATCGTCTTCTCGGCCTCGTTATCCTCCTCGATATCCCCTCGGTTGTATCCAACTCCAATGTTCCAATAGTTGGATCCAACCACAATCATCTGACCGATGAGGAAGAAGAGATTGATCTCATTGAAGGTGTTGAGAGCCCCTGCCCTTCGATGGACCGCTACAGCGGCTCCCACCTTCCTCTTGAACGCATCGCCATTGGCCTTGGACAGCTTACCAATTCGGTCGATGAAAGCCTTGGTCTGGGCGGTGACACCGCCGAAGTACACCGGCGATCCTATCAGTATCCCGTCAGCAGCCTTCATCTTATCGAACCATACATTGACATTGTCTGTCTCGATCAGGCAGCGACCATCAGTGTTCTGAAGACAGGTCTGGCATACCTGGCATGGATCGATGACCTCCAGCCCCATGTCGACCATCTCTGTCTCAATTCCCTCCGCTCGGAGCTCTTCGAGTACGTATTCAAGCGCCCTTCCCGTGTTACCGGCCACGCGAGGGCTCCCATTGAAAGCAATGACCTTCATCTGTCTCGAAATATCGAATGCAATTCCCCGTTAATTAGATTCCCTTGCGAGAATTGACGGACCTATAGAGGTAGAAGCAACGATTCATGCAACCAGCTGGTACTTGTCTTCCGGTATGAACATCTCGAATCGAACCCCCTCGCCCGGAGTACCCACCTCTTGGATAGTTATGCCAGTTATTCCCAGGATATCCTTGATCAGGAAGAGGCCGTGTCCCAATCTCTCCTCGAATAGGCTCGACTTTTGCTTCAATGAGATGCCTACCCCATCGTCCTCATATACCAGCTTGAGCCCGGAAGGCATTGGCTCGTAGAACACCTTGATGCTATGTACATGGTTGCCGTGACGAATTGAATTATCCAGAAGGTTGTGTAAAACCTTCACCAACATGGGGTCGGTAAATATCTTGAGGCCAGCAAGTTTGCACTGGACATCGATCTCCTGCATCTCGAGCGTGGATCTCCCTTGGATAAGAGCATCCTCGGCGCTGATCCACACCGGTTCCTTGGTCCCCATTCTTTCATAATCCCTACCGAACTCAAGGAAATAATTGATGTTCTCAGCAGCGGTAAGGGCGCGATCGATCCGATTAAGGACCTTTTCGTCATCGATCTCCATCTTGGCCATCTCGAGGTGCCCAAAGAGTGTCGTGAGCTGATTCATCAGATCATGTCGGGTGACGCTTCCTAGGAGGTTGAGCTTCCTGTTGGCCGCCCCAAGTGCTTCCATCATCCGGTTCCTTTCTCGGTTATCACGGAAAATGCCGGCTAGGAGCATCTTGTCCCCCGAATCGATCAGGATGGTGTTGATGTCGACGGGTATGATCTCTCCGTCCTTCCCTCTGATATAGACATCCTTCCTGACGCTGTTACCCATTCTTAGCACCTCGGAGAACTGCATCAGAGCGTTTTCCTCATCGATCTTCACGAGAAGATGATCCAGGTTGAAGTGGCAAAGATTCTCCTTTGAGTAACCAGTCAGGTTCCTGAAGGCACTGTTGAATTTCAGGGCGTTTCCCTCGATGTCCATAAGAACGATTCCGTCCGCAGATTGGTCGATGATCGTCCTGTACTTCTCCTCGCTCTGACGCAGAAGATCCTCCGCGATCTTCCTATCGTTGATGTCCTCGAACATGGACATTATCATTTCAGGTGTTCCATCATTATTTCTTATCACCAGGGTCGTCTGCTGTACCCATACGTACGCCCCGTCCTTACTTCGAATCCTCAAGTCATTGACAAAGTGATCTTTGTAGCCCTGCATCATCTCTTGGAATTTCTCGATCTGGCCCTTCAGATCATCAGGGTGGACGAGCTCACCGACTTCATCCAGATCCTTCGCATCATCGAGTGTGTACCCGAGGATGCGGGTAGAGGCGGGATTCAACTCCAAAAGGATTCCCTCCCCATCCGTGATCATGATGCCGAGTGCAGAGTGCTCGAAAAGGCTCCTGAAGGTCGATTCACTTTTCTGGAGGGCGTATTCGGCCAGCCTTCTCTCGGTGATGTCCCTGATCAAGCTTATGGTTTTCTCGAAGTTGCCCTCATCATCGTATATCGCGGAAGAGTTGATACCCACGTCAATGATCGTCCCGTCTTTCCTGACCATCTTGTACTCGCTGTTGCGAGAGTTCCCCTCCTTGATGATGTTCCGGAGGGTTTTCTTGGCTTTCTCGCGAAAGTCTGGAGGGAATGTCAATTCCATGTTCTTGCCTATTAGCTCTTCCCGGGTGTATCCAAGCACCTCCTCAATTCGAGAATTGCAGTCCACTATAGAGCCCTCAGAATCGACGGAGACAATAAGATTGGCCGCTGTCTCGAAGATCTTACGATACTTTTCCTCGCTCCGTCTCAGGGCCTCTTCCCGCTTGATCCGGTCCTCGATCGACCAGAAGTAGATGAGGATCATCTCATCCGTTGAGCGAACCTTGATCTCGAACCAGTGCTTCTTCCCATTTATATCCAGGTCCATCTCGAGTTGGACATTCTCCCCCTCGGCGAGGACTCTGTCGACCAGCTCCTCGTTATATAATTTGATCATCCAAGGAAAGGCTTCCAGAAACTCCTTGCCGATGACGCTTTCCCTTGATACGCTCAGAAGATCCTCCGCAGCTTTGTTGAAGTAGGTTATGATCAGATCATAATTCACCGCAACGAAGGCATCGGCGGATGCATCCAGTATGTCCCTGATCTTCCTCTCAGATTCGACCAAGACCCTCTCGGCCTTCTTGCGTTCGGTGATTTCGCTACCCACCGCAAGAATACCGATTCTATTTCCGTTATCGTCAAGGAGGGCTTTGTTGACCCAGGAGATCCAGACCCTGGTTCCATCTCTGAGTTTGTTCTCGTTCTCGTTGACTCTGAAAGCTTGCGGATTCTCGCTGATGCCCAGGATCATGGCGGCCATATCCTTCCCATCGGAATCCCATTTAGGTAAGATCGTACCAACCACGTTGCGACCCATTAGCTCTCTCTCGGAGTAGCCAAAGAAGTCCAGACCGAATTCGTTCATGAAGAGTATCTTACCGTTCAGATCCCGCTCCATGATGATGACGTTGGCACACTCAACCAGCTGCCTGTAGCTCTCCTCGCTCCTAAAGAGCTCCTCCTCAACCTGACTTGATCTGACCGAGCGGATGATCATGTTGCTCAATTCGGCGAACTGGGCTTCGGTCGATCCCCCCTTCTGGATGTAGAATTCCGCACCGTTATTGAGGGCATCTATCGCCACCTCCTCTCTGCCCTTTCCAGTGAAAAGGATGAAGGGTGTGCGGATGGCCATTTTCTTGAGGCACTTCAGAAGCTCAATGCCATCCATGTCGGGCATCATGTAATCAGATACGATCACGTCGAAATGCTCTCGTGTGATCCTGTCGGGGACCCTTGGCGAAAAGAGCTCGATCTCGACGTCGCAGTCACCCAATTCATCCAGATATATCTTCGCCAAATTGGCGTAGGTCTCCTCGTCGTCGACGTATAGTACTCTTGGTCGGTGAGGACATACTTCCATGACGCCTTCCTCATGTCGGGAACCCAGCAAGGTCAGTCACCGGGCTCGCATTCTATTAGCGTTTCAAAAACATCGGACGCATTTATAATTCATACATCTACATTATCATTTCTGAGTTCACTCTAGAATAGGATATGGAAGTCCACTTGACCAAAGAATGACCATGCAGTATCTAGACCAGGTTCTTCATCGACATCAGGAGGAGACGAAAATCAGCAGCCTCTGGTACCGTATCGACCCTGACCCCCTCGTACTCCAGGGCGGCCTTAGTGGGCTCACCTATGGCTCCAACCATTGCATTCTTCATCATTTCCATGGTCGCCCCTTCACCCACTCTTAGCCTTCCAGCTTCAAGAATGGTCCTCGCGGACAGCGAACTCGTGAAGGCGAACCCGTCTATGCCACCCGAACCGCCCATGTCGAGAAGTGCGATCACATCATCCCCCTCCAGGTTCTTTCGCAGGTGATAGACGACCACCTCTTCAACGAGCCCACCAGAGTCCCTTAGACCATTGGGCAGCGTTCTGGAACCCATATCGGAACCTAGGATCCATATCCTCCTTCCCTCGATCATCTCTTTGGGAATGGCCTCGATCATTCCCTCTGACGAGAACTCATCGGGCATGAGAGCTACATCCACGCCTTCTTTGACCAGCGGGGCACTGGTATGGGGGCCGATGACTAGAACATCGATCGAGCGCAGCATCTCTTCCCTCTCGCCCTGATCACTGACTGTCGATTTCAGCTCGTTCCTGAGTTCCTGCAGGATCTGGCCCATGAGTTCTATCTCGTCGTTCAGCTCCCTCTCCAACCTTTCCCTTAAGAATCTTGAAAGGGCGG
>DATKXF010000107.1:0-10694 GCA_035529155.1 Methanomassiliicoccales archaeon
CTATCAAGTGACATTTCTGATTTTGACCGGATAAAAGTTATTTATAGCGAGTTGCCAATAATCCGAGCATGCCTGGGCGATGGACCAACAGGTTGTCGGTCAAGCTCCTGTTCACCAAGAGAAAATACATTATTCTAATAATCTTGATCATCTTATTCTTGGTGATAGACGGGACGCTTGGCTGGTATATCGTCACCTATTCCATCGCCGACAAGGAGATCGATGAGACCTCCCTGGACTTTGAGATATTGCAACTTGAACGCTCGTTCAGCGACTTCATGGTAGTCAGGTCCCAGCATTCGGTTCACATGCTCCTAGATAACCCAATCGAACTGCAGTTCTCGGGTGATCCTGTCGATTTCAACTTGGGTGATGGCAGTAACGCGATCGCAGTGCTAACAGACGATGACATGATCCACTACTTCCCCCCCGGTCATACATCGGAACAGTACTTCTTTGAATTAGAGGATGCTGTGGAGCTGATCGGCATTTATGAGGCTTACTCACCAATGGGCTACAGACCAGAGATGCTGGTTGCAACCACTAGCAATGCCTCTGGAGATGCAGTCCATATGATCTCAATCGAAACGCAAGAAACAGAATGGACATATCATTTCAACTCCAGCATCGCGATCACAGCAAGATCTGACAACACAGGATATTTTTCGATTGTCTTGGAAACCAATGAAATTCTTCATTTCGGCAGTTTCAGTTCTATTCCTAGAAGGACATACCAGATCCCGAACATAGTTGATGAAGTCGAGGTCACAGACTCCGGCATTTATTTATTCGTGCTATATGACAACGGTTCAAAGCTTTCTCATTTTTCCACCGTTTCCAGCAACCCGATTTTTACAGTCGGCCTCCCAAGTGGTTCGAAGAATCTCCAACTTAGAAATGAGGCAAAATACGCCTATGTCCAAGTTAGTGAAGAAGTGCTCGAGATCGTTAACGGAAACGTGAGTTCCAAACTGTCGAAACCGGGACTCATAACCTATGCGGTTCCGACGATTATTGACAGGGTCTACATTTCAATACCGGGTGAGATACAAGGTTACAAAGATAGACTATTACCTAACTGGAAGGGGCCCTCAAGCTATGAAGTCAATAATCTGAACACGGATGCCGGGGGCGATCTCATCATTGGATGGGGCGAACAAAGACTAACGCTGATTGATGATACTAATATGCCCCTGGGCAACGAAACTCTCTGGACTCTCTTGGGATTCATGGTAATTTTCGAGTTGGCTTTCCTAATCATCTACGGATGGTGGGACGAAATTCGAAATACGAGGAAGGAGACCCTCTATATCATAGTAATCGGAGCGATAGTCGGAATTCTTGTAGCATATATCCTTCCAGACCAAGATGCCATCGACTGGTATGGGGTTACAGCATACGTATCCCTGGCAGCTGTTCTGGCTGCACTTTCCACCCTTATCTCCTTTAGGACTGATGCAGGTCTGGCTAACATCGTGATAGGACTCGTGGTCGGCATAATCGCAGCCATTCCCATCGCCCTGTTGGCCCACTTCATCATGCAGGTCGGGGGCTATCAATTCCCGGACTCACCATTTTACTCCCTCGCCAAGTTGATATACACCGGCTTGAAAATGGGAATAGTGGGTGGGATAATTGGCTGGATAGCCCACAAGATCATTCGTGGATGATCTATTGAAATTGTATAAAACAGGACGGACGGTGAGAACGCTCACCGTTTCTTGAACTC
Organism: Methanomassiliicoccales archaeon; assembly: GCA_035529155.1. Taxonomy (GTDB): domain Archaea; phylum Thermoplasmatota; class Thermoplasmata; order Methanomassiliicoccales; family JAAEEP01; genus JAAEEP01. The sequence goes on from DATKXF010000107.1 coordinate 1,730, forward strand.
TGTGTAACCGCACTTGCCACAGGAGATTCTATTCTCATGCTCGGCCAGAAAAACACCGGGACCGCACTTGGGGCAGTTTCTCCTGTTCCTCTCAATCTTATCATCCTTAATCTCGTAGTGGTCCTTCTTTGCCATGTGAATCACTCCTGGGATTCTCCGCCTTCCAGTTTGTTCCGTGCAAGCAGGTGCTCCTTCTCGAACTTCTTTGCGCTCTCCACGGAGTCGTAGACCTTTGCGTAACCCTTGGTCAACTGCCGGCCAAACTCTGTATTCATCCTATCGATGATGATAGTGTCCTTCTTGACGCCCAGTATACCAGCCAGCTGTGTCCTAATCTCTTCCCTGATTGGGGTGCTGGCCCCCTCGTGCTCTACGCTGAAGTTGACCTCAGTCCTCTCCAGAAGGGGATTCTCCTTCTTTCCCTCGATCTCGATCTTCAATGGGATTCCTCCATCCTTGATATGAGTGATCTTGCGATTGTGATGGCCTCTTGGTCCACATTGACCAGGACCACGCCTTTTCCGGGATATCCATACACCACACAGGATCCCAGCGGCGCCAATGCGATGCATACCAGCGCGGCCAGGTCCTCTTCTCCATCCACCAGGATCTTGGTGTTCTCTTCCCTGGCAAGGGCTTCTTTGACCGCCCTTATGGTCTCCGCCGTGACCATGGCCTGAGGGTTGCATACCCTCACCTGATTGCCATCCATCTTGGCGATTCTCTCTAGGAGATCGGTCCTTTCAATCCTCTCCGTTTTGCCATCATAGATGGCTATTCTAGGGGTTATCCCGTTCCCCAGTAGGTCATAGGTGACGACATCACCTACAGATATTAGCATTTTGCATTCCTGGACAGCGGAGGGCACTTCGTCACCGGCCATCAACTCACCGTAGAGATGCCTTAATTCGGATCTCATCTTCTTCGGAAGTATCAGGTCGACTTCAGGTATGTCATCTGACACGAAGGGCGAACTTGCCGTTGACATGGATGTCCATCCTCTTGGCTATCTCGGACTTGTTATGGTCTACGATTATGACATAACCGGTCCAATCCTTCGATGTCACGTTGTTGCACAGGGGACAGTTATCCTCCTCCGTGATGAAGGAACAGTGCTTGCATGCCTTGGGGTTCTTCATGCTGCACCACCCTTGTTCTCCCTGTCTTCCTTGAGCCAGTCCAGCTTGCCCAGTCCAGGCTGCCTCATGGTCAGGCCGATCTTGCTTTCCCGGGGGCTCCGCTCGTTAAGGCTAAGAGCCACGATCCTGGCCCTGACCTTATCACCGACCCTAATATCACGCTTGCTTTCTTTTCCTATCAAACGCTGGTTGTCGGTATCCACATCGATGCGGTCATCCATGACCTGACTGATATGGAGAAGGCCATCCAGTGGTCCGAAACGTATGAAAGCGCCGAACTTGAGGACCTCGCATACCGTGCCCTCTACGATCTCCTGGAGCAGGGGCCTGAACACTAGGGCCTGAAACTTCACCTTCTGATACACCGCGCCATCGCCGTGGACTATGCGCCCAAGACCGATTGGTTCCACGTTTCGGATGAGGACGGTGAGCATATCATTCTCTTCAATGTGACCCTCATAGGCCTGCCAGGTTAGCTCGCTAAGGACCTGATCCATGTCCTCGCCCAGCCTGTCTGGTGGAATGCGGACGACCTTTTCTCTCTCTGTCAACATGTACATGATATGCCCTCTAGTGTCTCACGGATATCAGAGCAGTTATTTAAAGGTTATACCTTATGAAAGATACTCTAAATTGCATCTGGATTGAAGAAAAATTGAAAGGGGTTTCCCGGTTACGCCACAATGAACAGTGCGGCGAACACCAGGGTTATCGTGGACAGCAGCTTCACCAGGACATGCAGGGAAGGTCCAGCGGTATCCTTGAAAGGATCGCCGACGGTATCACCGACGACCGCGGCTGAATGGGCTGGAGTGCCCTTTCCGCCGTGGTGGCCTTCCTCGATATATTTCTTCGCATTGTCCCAAGCACCACCGCCGTTATTCATGACGGTGGCGAGAAGCACTCCCGCAATCGTGCCTACCATGAGCATAGCACCGACGGCCTGAACGGTCTCTACGATCCCTAAGGAAGCGAAGAGAACGCCGAAAGCCACGGGGACCACTACGGGCAGGATACCTGGAAGGATCATGGCCTTAAGAGCGCCCTTGGTAGCGATGTCAACGCACCTACCGTACAAGGGCTTGGCTGTACCCTCCAGAATGCCAGGTATCTCCTTGAACTGCTTCCTCACCTCGTTGATCATGTCAGAGGCCGCCTTTCCGACAGCCCTGATGGCGAGTGAAGCGAACAGGAATACGAGCATGGCACCGATCATCGCACCGACGAACACAGGGGGCTGGGCCAGGTCGACGATGAACACCTCGGAAAGTGTCTTTCCCGTGAGGTGAGCAACCTCCTCGAAGTACGCGGCAAAGAGCAGGAACGCTGCGAGCGCAGCAGAACCCATGGCGTACCCCTTGGTGAGGGCCTTGGTGGTGTTACCCACCGCATCGAGCCTGTCGGTCCTAACCCTGACATCCTCGGGCTGGTTCGACATCTCGACGATACCACCAGCGTTGTCTGTGATCGGTCCAAAGGTATCCTCAGCGAGCACGAATGCACAGGTGGCCAGCATACCCATTGTGGCCACGGCTGTTCCGTAGAGGCCAGCTACAAAGGGATCAACACCCGCAGGAGCTCCAAGCGTACCAAGGTAGTAAGAGGCCAAGAGACCAACGGCGATGGCGATAATGGGCATAGCCGTTGTCTCCAGACCCACAGAGAAACCTGTAATGATATTAGTCGCTGGACCGGTTTCGGAAGCTTGAGCGATCTCGCGAACCGGGCGCCACTGGCCCGACGTGTAATACTGAGTGATGTACACGATCACGATGCTCAGAACGATACCGATCAAACCGCAGTAGAAGTAATATTCACTGCCTAGAAGCTCCATTGTAACGAAGTAGAAGGCGATCGCCGCGAGTACGCATGTTATGTAGTATCCACGGTTGAGCGCCTTCATGGGCTGCTCACTCTCTTTGGTAAGCCTGACTGCGGAGATGCCCACGAGAGAGGCAATGAGTCCAAAGGCACGGACAATCAGCGGGAAGAATATCCAGCCGGTATCGCCGGTGATCGACCAAATGGCGAGACCGAGGATCATGGCGCCGATGTTCTCAGCCGCTGTGGACTCGAACAGATCAGCGCCACGACCAGCGCAATCACCGACATTGTCGCCGACCAGGTCGGCTATGACGGCTGGGTTTCTGGGATCATCCTCTGGGATTCCAGCCTCGATCTTGCCTACAAGGTCGGCGCCCACATCCGCAGCCTTGGTGTATATTCCACCACCGAGCTGCGCGAAGAGCGCTGCGAAGCTGGCTCCGAAGGCGTAACCGACGGCGTAGAACAGGGCATCCCTCGTCCCGAAGAACATATCGTAGATAAGGAACAGACCTGCGACGCCGAGGAGGCTCAGTGCCACCACGGCAATACCCGAAACGGCTCCACCCCTAAAGGATGTTACCAACGCCTCATTAAGTGTTCTCCTGGCCGCGCTGGCGGTACGGATGTTTGACTTCACTGCCACATACATCCCAATATAACCGGAAAGCGCGGAGAAGAAAGCACCGAGAATGAAAGCGATTCCCGTCTGGTAATTGACACCTATACCAATGACCACTGCCAGAATTATGCTTATTATGGCTATTGTCTTGTATTGCCGAGCCAGGTAAGCCATCGCACCTTCCTTGATAGCGTCACTTATCTCCTGCATCTCAGGAGTGCCGGTATCCCTCTTGAACACGTTCCATGTGAGGAAACCAGCAAACGCAAGGCCGATGATACCTGCGATCGGAATAACATAGCCCAATGGATCCATATCGACCATTAGCAAAACCTCTTGGCATCTTTCGGGCGGTAATAATGATACCTATATAAATGATTTATTCAATCGACTTTCGTCGATTTGATGGTATTTTTGTTCGAATTAGTGAAATATATTCGATAAATATCAGGAATTATCCCATAAATACGCAATTTATCACACAATTCAATCGATTTACAGAATTCCGTTCATTTCTTCCAAATAGAAATCCAATAATGATATGAATAGATGCGTGGCCCTCATTCTCATCAACGGAGCCTTCGTTTCGGCAATGATTGGAGCCCTGATCGGTCAGGAGCAAAAACGACGAAGGAACGACATGGTATTATTGGGGCCGTTGCGTCCCTATCTATCGAGAGCCGGAAGGTCAAGGTCGACCGTCTACAATGTCGCAGCGTTCGTCGCCGGGCTGTTCTTCTCACTCAGAATCTTGCTTTGAGTACCACGATTCCATCGGTCCTGGTAATATCAATGGATTGCCTGCCTGTGATGTGATTGGTACCCCTCATCTTCAGGACTTCGAGATACTTCCTCCGGGCTCCGGCCTCTTCCGAGAGGATCAGAAGGACTATGCCATCGACTGCGTACGAGATCTCGGGTGGATAGAGCTCGTCCGGTCTCACCTCCCCGGTGACCACGGTAGTGGCGTTCCAGTTCTTGAGTCGAGTGGTCAAATCAAAGAGAAATGAACGGTAACCATCCTTGAGCATCCCTCCAACCACGGTAATGGGGTCGATCACGATCCTCTGTGGCATCACCTCGGCGATCTTCTCCTCTATCCTGCTGAGGATCTCGTCAGAATCAGGGTGCATGAGCAGGGATCCCAGATCCTCGTAGATGATATCCTCACCAAAATAGTCCTGGTCAAGAAAGTCGAACTGTGACGCGTACCTTAGCATCCACTGGGTTGGTTCACTGAGGGTCGTGAAATAGAGGCCCTTCTCCCCCTTTAAGACGCCCTCACAGAGGTATTTCAACGCAAAGGTCGTCTTGCCGGTTCCGGCGGTACCTGAGAGGAGGATCACAGATGGGAATGGGAAACCGCCCTCTACCATCTCGTCAAGACCAGGTATACCAGTTGTAATTCTAGGTAGATCCAAACGCTCTGATTTCATCTTCGGTTGATTGCTCAATTCACTACCTCCTTGCTGAAATTCATCTCGGAAACCTGCCTTGGGCTGGGATTTTCGGAGGATTGGGTGACGCATGAAAGGTCATGACTTACCTTTATCTCCAAGTCGCTGAGTCTCTGAGCCGAACTGTAGAGTGATTGATTCCTTTGTCTATCTATAACCATGGGTATTAGCACGTTCGCTCTGGTCTTGGCAACCATCACGAAGTTATTGATGAAGAGTTCGACTGCAGGGTTTCGGTTGTAGATCTGCAGGGCTGAGATGTTGTCTATCATTAGAAACCCACATTCATCGAGTTCCAGCAGTCCGGGAGTATTGCAATCCGTCCTGTCATCAAATGCCAATGGGAGAGAGTCTATGTGAAAAGGTCCATCGAAAAAATCGACCTTGGCCTGTCCCTTCTTCTGATTCCCCGAGAACCGACTAATGACATCAATAAATGTTATGTTGTCAAGCTCGATCTGGTGCATCCTCATGAGGTGGACCATATACTGATGCGGTCGATCTACTGAGATGAATACTCCACCGTTTCCCTTCTCCTCAAGCAAGCCCTTCAGCAGTACTAGGTTGATCCTGACGAATTGAGTATATGGAGCATCTATCAGAACCATACCCCTGTTCGTCTTCTCGCCGATGGCATCTATCAGGGAACTCATCAGCTGGACGTCGCGTTCGTTCATCACTGACCCTGTGGTCGATTCGGGAAGTTGTGTAATAAAGGTTTTTAGATAAATATCTCAATTGATTTCCAAATGTGGAAAGAGTTATGAAGAAATCTTCATTCATACCTGCTTTCGATCCATGGAAAATCTCTGGCTTCCCAATTATTACGAAAATCAGATAAATGACTAAACCATCCATGGTGGGATGGTGCCCTCGGGGGATGCAATAGGCCTGTTGCTGGTCTATATCTACGTCGCCTCAATCGTGCTGTTTGCGAAGCTGCTGGACAAGATGGGGATCGACGATTGCAAGAGGAAGACCGTTCACATCCTGATCGGCAATATCGTTTTCATCTGGTGGATCTTTGATTCCCCTTACATCATGGCATTCTTGGCGGCGGCCCCCTTCATCCCACTTCTGTATCTGGCATCTCCAGCCTCTCGGGCAGGTCGGTTCAAGCAGACATTCTTGGGATCAGCGAGCAAGGAGGGACATGATCTTGGTTTGGTCTACTACGCCATATCATGGACTTTACTGGCATTCTTCCTCTTCGACTATCGCGCAGCCGCCTCGATCGGAATCGTGGCAATGGCATACGGTGATGGGATGGGAGGATTCATAGGCAAGCGGTATGGACGGAGGAAGCTGAGCAACGGGAAGACCTTGGAAGGAACATTGGCCGTTCTAATGGCAACCACCATCGCCACCATCGTAGTCCTGCTCTTCTACCAATGGCTCGATTCCATGGGAATACACGAGACGGCGACTCTCAGCCTTCCATTCATCCTTGGGGTCGCTCTTCTCATTGGCACATATGTGGCCATCGTGGAGCTGTACACTCCAGGGAAGTACGATAACCTAATAATTCCCATCTCATCCGCACTGATACTCGTAGCTCTGGGGGTGTAGGTATCAGGTGGATCGTTGTGGATGGGATAGACGGCTCGGGAAAGAGCACCATAGCTCACATGATAAAATATCACTACGAAGAAGAAGGGGACGAAGTGTACCTAGTGGCTCACCCCTCAGAAAGTCTTCTTGGACGTATCTCCCGAAAGGCTCTTCAAGGGAGAGGGAGGGCTTTGAAGCTGGTTGCCACAATCTTCTACATTTTGGATGTTCTCAACTCCGTGCGAATGCAGAAGAATATCGAGAAGCGCTACCAAACGGCCATCTTCGTTCGCTATCTGATGGGAACGGCATACCTTCCCGAGAACCTAGCACCCAGAGGATACCAATTCTTCCAGAAGCTGCTTCCAGTGCCTAAGAGACTTCTTCTTGTGGACATCGATCCACAGGTAGCGTTGAGACGGATCGCTGAGAGGGACGACCATCTTGAGATGTTTGAGAATCTGGAAAATCTGGTGAAGATCAGGCGGAAGGTCCTGCTACTTGCGGGCGATGACTGGGAGGTCGTGGATAACAGTGGTCCGGAAATCGAGACAAAGAGGAAAGTGATCGAGATCATCAACCGCTGGGATCTTCATTCAAAGAACAGGTAGCTCCTTTTTTGATCATGAGCAATATCACAATGGCCAATAGAGCGATGATGATTCCTACGAGCTCTACCGCACCGATACCAAAGGACACGTAGACTGGTGCAAGTGCCACTGGGGCAAGGGCGTACCCGAAGAATCGAAAGCTGTTGAATATTGAGGAGACCGTCCCCCTGTTGTCCTGGGAGATCTCGACAGTCAATGTCAGCAAAGCGGACCATATCAGCTGTACGCCCGATCCAAGGACAGCAAGGCCTGCAACAAAGTCCACGCTTTCTCTGGAGAAGTACAGGATGGCCATACCAAATATGAGCACGACAAATCCAAGCGTGGCGGTAGGTTTACGCCCAACACGGTCTACCAGCCTGCCACCAATCGGGGCAGAAAGGATACCTGCAATTCCCGTTGCGGTCATTATAGTTCCTATCTCCGCGTCGGTCAGGTCAAGAGGAGGTAGCGACAACGTATCAGATATGAATGAGAGCGACGAGGCATAGCAGAGAAAAGTTAGGAATCCTGTAATGGCCAAGAGGTAGATCGCTTGCGATCTTATGCACTTGGTGATCGTGCCAATGACCGCACTCGCTCTTGCCTCACCCCTCCTGAATGAGTATCCGCGGAAGGCGAGGAAGAATATCGTGGCAACGATAACGGTGAGAACGGCCACCAGAATGAAAGCGAACCGCCAGTTGACCTCAGCGATTACCCCCGCGAAGAATGGGCCCACCGCAACCCCTGCTGTACTTGCGGCGCCCATGTATCCCATCCACCTCCCTCTGATTTCAAAGGGGGTAATGTCTCCCATGATCGCGAGGAGAACCGGCATGACGAATGAGTAACCTATTCCCTGAACAGCCCTGGACGCCAGGAATGTGCCTAGATCGGGACTCAGTCCGCAACATATCGATCCAACGGCGTAGATGAAGAAGCCGACTGCCATGGTCTTCTTGCGATCATAGACATCTGAGAGGGTCCCAGAGAATAGCATGAAGATGGCGAATGGTATCATGAAAAAAGTTATGGAAAGAAGAACCTCAGGGGCGGTCGCCTGGAATTCCTCCTTGAGGGTGGGAACCAGGGCGAGCACCATGTTGCCGGCCATTGGCCCCAGGAAATTGGCGATGAGAACCGATACCGGCCTCCTGTAGTTCATCCAGATAGCATATTCATGTAAATATTTCAAATAACCTTTTTTTGGCAAGCCAGCTTTCGAATTCGAAGGTGCGATCCGCAAACACGGTAATGAGTTTGTTTAAGCCTCCTCCAGGATGGTGAGGTCTATGAGGGCCAGGCATCGCAGGATGTCAGCACGGGTCACGATACCAACCAGTTTGCCCTCGGCGATCACCGGCAAACGGTTCACATTCTTTTCATTGATCATAATGACCGCCTTGCTGATTAGATCATCGGGAAGAAGCGAGTGTACCTTTCTGGTCATGATCTCGCCGACAGGTCTCTGCTGGACCTCCCTGACGACGTCGGCGATGGCCTTCTCCTCGGTGTTCCTCTCGAATGTCACGCTCATGAATGAGAGCGAGGGATAGATCATCCTTAGCCTCTCCTCGTACGGCCTCACTGACTTGACTATGTCCGAATCGGAGACCATGCCCACCACCTTTCCAGCGGAATCAAGTACTGGTGCGCCCGAAATGGATCTCTCGAAAAAGACCCTGGAGACCTCCTGTAGAGTATCTGTCTCATAAACTGCCACGACTTCCCGCTTCATGATGTCCTCGACCCTCATTGTTTACACCTCCCATCGAATAG
>DATKXF010000108.1:0-4475 GCA_035529155.1 Methanomassiliicoccales archaeon
ATGTCAAAGGAAGAAGGGCTTCCACCAGACCTCTCCGATGAGGAGATGGACTACTACTCCCGGCAGATAGTCCTGGACAGCATAGACTACGCAGGTCAGCAGAGACTGAGGGACAGCGAGGTTTGCCTGGTCGGTGTGGGAGGACTGGGATCGACAATCGCGTTACAGCTCGCCTCGATCGGTGTGGGCTCCATACGGTTGATCGACAGAGATGTGGTGGAGCTCTCCAACCTGCACCGGCAGCAGATATACGACATTCACTCGATCGGATACCCAAAGGTCGAGATAGCGGCCAGAAAGCTCAGGGATCTCAACCCATTCATCGAGGTCAGCCCAATACCATCCTCCATCCACAACGGGAACATTCGTGATTTGATAGAAGGGGTGGACGTGGTGGTGGACGGCCTGGATGCGGTCAAGCCTCGACGCATTATCAATCGTGCCTGCCAGGATCTTGGTATCCCCTATGTCTACGGGGCCGCCCTGCGCCAGTATGGAAGCGTCATGACCATCATACCGGGCCAGACCGCATGCTTGGAGTGCCTTCTTGGGAACCTCGACGACGAAGAAATGCCAACCTGCGCCACCGTGGGGGTTCACCCGTCCATACTGGGCCTGGTGGGCAGCATAGAGGCGTCGGAGGTCATCAGTCTCATTGTAAGAGGCGAGTCCAGGCTGAAGGGGGAACTGCTTTTCTTCGATATGGATAGCATGGAGCTCGAAAAGATATCGATAGTGAGTGGGGAAGGATGTCAGGTATGCGGCTCAAAGGCGAAGCCCACCCTAGAACCGACATGGGAGCTTGTGGAAGAGCTTTGCGGCCGGAAGGGCCGCAGTACCTTCGTTGTAACGCCCTGGAGAAACCTTGACATCGATATGGGCCATCTATACGATCTGGTCGACAAGAGGGATGTCAGGTATGTGGCAAAGGGGGACATGGGCCTGACCTTTGATACGGATGGCAACCGGATAAGCATTCTCTCATCAGGGGTCATGATCCTGGAAGGGTTCAGGGACGAGGAGGAAGCGGTGCGATTCTATGAATCCCTCGTTGTTGAAGAGCTTGAGATCCCCTCAAGCCTGATTTCACCCTGATTTCCCGATTGAATAATCAGAATTGAAGTTCGTGCGAAATTCAATGGACCTTCATCATGAACAGGATGATAGGGCCAATTTCAATCCCTAGAAAAATATATTTACATCTTTATCGAATGAGATCATGGGGGAGGAAATGCTCTTCATCGTCTTGGGAAAGTTCAAGTCAAAGCCGACGAAAGAAGAAGTGAATGCCACCAACGAATACGTGAAGAATCTAGTCAAAGAGGGTGTTGTTTTCAAGGCCATGTACTGGACCTTGGGCCAATACGACACCATTGGCATATTTGAAGCGCCGAATGAGCTAATGGCAATGAAGGCCATAATCGGAGTGGCCGACATCGCTGACACAGAGACACTCACCGTCGTCCCCAGGGACGAGATCGCTAAAACTCTTGATTGATCTTCAATGGCAGTGCAAAACCCCTTTCATTTTATTTATGGATTTAATCATCCAGTCATATCCGTCATCCTACACCCATTATTACAGCCTTGAAACCAGCTCCATGCACCACTCTATTGCGGATCTCAATTGCCTCTCGATGATCGCTTTCAAGCAGAGAATCTAGCCGCAGACCGTGCATTTCCATCCACTCGACGAGCGCCCATTCGGGAAGCTAACCTCAGCCTTTCCTGCATGCGCGGTGACGGATGGGAGCTCGCCCCAGAACCTCTCCACCACGCCCTCGATCGAGTAGGTCAGAGAATGAAGTTTGGCATCACAAGATCGAACTCTTGACTGACTCACAGGAGTCATCGCCTCCCCTGTAAAGTCGATACCCCCGCAGGTAATTCCTTAGATGCAATAAGAGCGGATCATCCGTTCTCAATGGAGGCAATGAAGCACGAATTGAACATCGTATCCTCGATTCAAGCTCATTCCGTTCAAGGTAGCCAAATGTCCAACTCCAGGCCCATTCCCCTAGCCACTGCCTCCCTGTAGACCAGATCCGCCGTCACAGCGTCTTCTACCGCTATTCCGGTGGAGTCGAACATCGTCACTTCCTTCTCGGATGTCCTGCCCTCCTTCTTTCCGGCAACGATCTCCCCCAGCTCAGCCCAGATATTCCTCCTGCTGATCAGACCCTGGGTTATGGGCACGTTGATGTCCCCGCTGTGCGACGCTTGCTTCCAATCGTCCACCACGATCTTGGTCCTGCTCCAGATATCCGGGTAGAACTCCTCCTTGCCGGGGGCGTCCGCTCCCACCGCCAGCAGGTGGGTCCCATCGGCTATCCAGCTGCCCTTGATGACCGGCTCGCGTGTGGGAACCGTCGCCACCACGACATCCGCCCCCACCACGGCATCCTTGACGCTTTCCACGGCCTTCACTTTAAGGTCTAGCATCTTTCCCATGACCTCGGAGAAGTTCTTGCTGGTATCCTTTCTAAGGTCGGTCACCCTGACCTCATCTATCTCGCCCAAGACCTCCTTCAAGCCCATGAGCTGCGTTCTCGCCTGCGCCCCAGCGCCGACCATACCTATGACCTTGGAGTCCTTCCTGGCGAGATACTTGGTCGCGACCGCGCTGGCCGCCCCGGTCCTCATGGCGGTTATCCAGGTCCCACCCATGACCGACTTGAGAATGCCGTTGCTGGTATCTATGAGCAGGATGGTCGCCATTACCGTTGGAAGGCCGAACTTCTCCCGGTTCTCAGGGTGAACGTTGACGACCTTGATCGCCGAGATATCCGAGTCCTCCAGATAGCAGGGCATGCACCTGATGTCCCCGTTGTGCTTCCCGTAGTAGAGATAGGTCTTGGATGGCATCTGGACCCTTCCATTGCCCTCCTCCCTGAATCCGTTCTCCACAACCTCGATGACCTTGTCCATGGTTAGGATCTCTTTGATGTCCCTCTCCTGTAAAAGCAAGAATCCCATTGAATCACACCTCATTTCGTCTCGGGGTGTACGCTCGAGCGCAGTACAGATTAATCTTATTTCCTCATTCGCTTCACCCACGTCATATCGATCGTTGGGTATTCACAAAGGGAAATAGGAAAAGCGACTCATCTCGGAGCCCTGGCCGTGACATTCGAGCCTTTTTGATCTATTCCAGGATGGGGAATCTCTTCACTAGCTTGGTAGATGACCACCACTCTCCAAGGCCTATCCACTGTCCGGCCTTGACTTTGGCGAGGCCGATAAGGGCTATTATGTAGATTATGTGCTCATCAATAAGTGGATTGTTGACTGGAGGAACGTTGCTGAGATAGAGAATGAACATCAGCACTGCTCCTGAGAGCGTTGCGATCTTCATGCCGATTCCGAGGATCAACGCCGTGCCTATCAGCAGGAGCGCGGCCATGAACAGTGCGTCAACGGCCGCATTCCCTGCCAACGACTCGAAGAAGGAGCTGAATATGCCAGATGTGCCGAACTTGAGGAACCCCGTTGTAGGTGAGCCTCCATTGATCCAAGCACCATCAGCGGATGTGGCGAAGCCCAGACCAAACAGCTTGTCCAGGAAGGCCCAGAGCAGCAGCCATCCCAGACCAATCCGGAGAGCGGCCCAGACATATCCGATTTTGATTCGGTCTAATCCTTCACTCAGTATATCTTTCACAATTGTTAATAGATTTGTAACCACTATTTGTAGCTATTCACTCTACTCCCAGTTGGTATGATAGTGGGGTGGATTCTCTTTCAACGAAGATGAGAAAAGAATCCGGTTGACCTATTATTGTAAGAGAGTCAATTCCATTGCTGATGCTTGGGTCTGGGCTAAGCGATCTCTCACTGTCCCATGAGCTCCATCACCCGCCCCATGGATAACCCCGGGAACTGCCTGAGCACCAGGTCGAGGTTCCTCTGGAGGTAGATGGAATCGATCCTCTCAAGATCAGGGACATTGTCTATGAGCACCTGGGGCATGGTGTACTTCGATCCTGTGTACTTCATGTTGGCGAACTTGAACAGCCTCCCCTGTCCCAGCGTGAACAGGAAGTTCTTGATCTCGATCTTGGTGAGCCTTCTTTTCAGGACCTTCATCACCATGTCCCCCATCTCGTCGAGGGTGATCGCTTCCTTCCTCTCGAACATCTTCAGGACGATCATGTAGATCTCGTTCCTCACCTCGAGGTTCCTCTGGAATCTCAGGTTCTTGTAAATAAAATCGCTGACCTCGTTGACGTCGATCTCCTGGGTCATCGTCGCTACCTGGTCCCATGACTTCAGCTTGACGAATAGCTGTCCGCTCGCAGGGTCACCGATGATCTTCTCGATCAGCACGTCCTGCCCTTCCACGAACTCTCTGAAGGAGCGGAATCCAAGCTTTTTCTCCGAGAATGAAGGCTGGAGTCTAAGCAGGTCTTCTTTGAGAGTGGACATGAGGACCGGCTCTTCGGATGACCTTCCTCTGATGTACCGGATGAGGATAT
>DATKXF010000109.1:0-3874 GCA_035529155.1 Methanomassiliicoccales archaeon
TCTGATCCTTCGATAGAATCTTGTCTATCCCTCAACAGCGCCAGCGTTATTCATCTTCCTCAAATTTCAGGGATGTCGAGTTCATGCAGAACCTTTTCCCTGTTGGGGCTGGGCCATCATCAAACACGTGACCAAGATGACCACCACATCGCGAGCAGTGTACCTCCGTTCTCTCCACTCCCAGCGTTTTGTCGGTCTCGTATTCCACCCTTTCCTCTGAGACTGGCTTGGAGAAGCTGGGCCAGCCCGTTCCCGAATCGTACTTGTCCTTTGAGGAGAATAGGATGTTCCCGCAGCCCGCGCACCTGTAGTTACCCTTCTTCTTATTGTTCCAGTACTCGTTGCCGAACGCGAGTTCGGTTCCCTTCTCCCTGAGGACATGGTACTGCTTTCTCGTGAGTACCTTGCGCCATTCCTCCACCGTCTTCTCTACCTCATGGACCATGAACACACCTCACTGTAGCTAAGGAATTTCTAACCAATCGTCTATAAAACCTGCGATGCACCATCAGAGGATTGACGACCCCCGATCTGCATCGATTTCTTAGGGATGAAATGACCATGTGATATCATGTACTCGACCGTTCTTGTGACCGCCCCAGACCTGGAAACCTCAAGAAGAATATCAAGACATCTCGTAGAACGGAGGCTGGCCGCCTGCGCCAACATCTTTCCCATAGATTCTATCTATCGATGGGAAGGGAAGATCATGGAGGAAGACGAGTACGCCGTACTGTTGAAAATAAGGACAGAGGATTTCGAAGCCCTGACAACAATAGTTCTCGAACTCCATCCATACGAGGTGCCTTGCATTGTCAGATACGAGATAGGGGAGGGGCATGCCACCTACTTGAACTGGATAGGGGAGTCCACAGAAAGATAATTCATGATCAAATATGATCTGGGTGATCGAGTCGAAATCGCAAAGGAGGTCATGTGATGAAGGTGCTAGGAATAATGGGTAGCCCGAGAAGAGGTGGGAACACCCATGTTCTCATGAAGAGATTGATGGATGGGTGCCGTTCTCGGGAGGCAGAGATTGAGATCATCGAGTTGGCAGATCTGGAGATAGGGGAATGTGATGGTTGTCAGGCCTGTTGGAAAGGCCTTGAATGCCCTAAAGGCGACGATATGCTGGATATCTACGAGATGATCAAGAGCAGCGACGCCCTCGTTTTCGGCACTCCGGTTTACTGGTACGGGCCCACGGGTTTGATGAAACTGCTGATGGACAGGATGGTTTACTTCAACTGTCCAGAGAATAGGAAGCATATCCAGGGCAAGATCGCAACCTATGTCATTCCATTCGAAGACCTGGATTTGGTCACAGCGAGGCCCGTCGAGGATTTCTTTCACCGATGCTTCGATTACCTGGAGCTGGAGTTCATAAAAGGCATTGTCGTTCCTGGTGTCAACGCCAAGGGCGAGGTGTCAAGATTGGGAGCAGTTATGGATGAAGCGTACATTCTTGGCCAGAATATTGCCTCGATCGACGCAGATAAGAAAATCGATTAAAGGGTTTGATTTCAGCCATGATCATTCTGGGATGTCCCCAAGGAACTCTCCCATCCGCCTGCGGTACTCGATGAACGCGTCTCGCCCTTCCATGGTCAGACGGAGCATGGTGTGGGGCTTCCTTCCCACGAACTCCTTTACGACCTCGATGTAACCAGCATCCTCGAGCTTCTTCATGTGCGATGAAAGATTGCCGAAAGTGAGGCCCGTCCTGTTCATCAGGAAGAGGAAATCGGCACTCTCGAGCACGAAGAGGTTGGCCATGATCATCAGGCGTGCGGGTTCGTGGATGACCTTGTCGATGTCCGGGACGCTCACGCCCCCTTCGATCGGTTCCCCTTCACCAGGCATCGCCAGCATTCTCCTCCTTCATGGGATACCTCTTGATGAAAATGACCATCAATGCTATGCCTACGATTAGGATAACTGCCCCGAATGCTATGGAAATCAACGAAGCTAACTCATCATCCATGTTACCTACTAAGAAGGTCATAGAAGCCAGTACAAGACCGTAGATAAAGATCCTGACCGACCCCATATAGTAGGCGATCATGCCAAAGATCACGGCCATGACCAAAGAGATGCCAATATCCACGATATTGGTCGATAGCAGAAGGTCCATTGCATAGAGAATCCATAATGCAACGGTGAACAGCACCGCGACGAGGATCGCCACCAGGAGGAAGATATGTCTCCTTTGACGCTGGGCTCCGAAGCGAGCCATCCCCAGACGAGGCATGGTGATGTACCTCCGTCCAAGGATGAAAATACCTATTCCCACGAAGATGAGCAGGGTGAAAAGGACATTGTCCGTGTATATCCTCAGACCAAAACCAAGAAGCAGGAAACCTATGAAGATATCCCAGAATCCATCCTGCAAATAGGAACTGAAGGCCTTCCTCTCAATCTTTCCCAGATCAAGACTCTCATTCATTCCTGTACCTCGACTTGGTAATTAACTCTGCAGTATTTATAACTTTGCAATGCAAAGTACTTTGAATATATTATTGCATATATGTTTGAAACTGGATTCTCGCTCAGAGATCTCGGAGATAGTCTCTGGTCACTTCCGCCAGTCGGGGAAGACCCTCTTCAATACGTTCAAGGCTTGAGGTCGAGAAGTTGAGTCTCGCTCCTCGATCATTCCCGCTGCCTATGTAGAAGGGAGCTCCTGGCATGATCGCCACATTCTTCTTCAGGGCTCTGTGGAACAGCTCCATGGTGGACCCTTCGGGTATGGTCATCCAGACGAATAGGCCGCCAGAAGGATGAGTATGCCTAACGCCCTCGGGCATCAGTTCATCCAGAAGTCGGACCATCAGATCCCTCTTGGCCCTGTAGTTCCTGTTGATCATCTCAATGTGAGCGTCAAGATCATTATCCTGGAGCCACTGGTAAATGATCCTCTGGGACAGGAAATTGGAGTGAAGGTCGGTCGCCTCCTTGGCTATTGTCACATTATCCATCACCTCTGGCGGTCCGACCATCCATCCGCATCGCATCCCTGGAGAGAATATCTTGCTGAAGGATCCGGTCAGGACCACCTGCTCTGGCATAAGGGATGCTAGGGGAGGTAACGGATCTGAATCGAAGCACAGCTCACCATAGGCGTCATCCTCGAGCACCAAAGTTCTCCCGTTCCCGATGATATCGACCACGGCCTTCCTGCTTTCCATGGAGTAGGTGGCGCCCATTGGATTCTGTGAATTGGGCACAGAGTAGAATAGCTTGGGATCGTACTCCCGAATTATCTGCTCCAGCACATCTGAATCAGGTCCGTCTTCCTTCAATTCCACGGGGCGGAAGTTGGGCTCGAAGATGGAGAAGCTCTGAACCGCGCCCAGATATCCTGGCTGTTCGATCGCCATCGAGGAGCCTGGGTCGAGCATGACCTTCCCGACGAGGTCGAAGCACTGCTGGGACCCGTTGACGATTATCATCCTCTCCGGGTCGACATCCAGTCCCTGCCTTCTGCGATACCTGGCGGATATGAACTCCCTCAAAGGCAGGTAGCCCTCGGTGATGCTGTACTGGAGGGATGACCTGCCTTCCTCGGTAGATAGAAGATCCTGGGCCGCCGCAGCAACGCTCTCCAAGGGAAGAAGTTCATTGTCTGGAAGGCCGGACGCGAAAGAGATTATCTCTGGGTCCTGGCAGATACTGATGAGCTCCATTATGTATGACTTGGGTGTCACGGACATGCGGCGGGCGAATTCAAAGTTCATGAAATCCACTCAAGAGAGGGGCATGGAGCTGGTGCTATATACAGGATTCTGACTCCATCGAAGTGTAATAAACATCCAAAGGATAGGTTGGGCCTCTTTTCGCGACATTGGACTTTCCCAACAGGATTCGATCA
>DATKXF010000110.1:0-12931 GCA_035529155.1 Methanomassiliicoccales archaeon
ACGCCGAGTACAAGGGTCTGGGAACGGATTCCATGCGCATAAAGGTCATAGGCGCCCACCTGGGACGGACTCAACCGGGGTGGATACCCCGAGCCTATGGAAGGGCGACACCTTTCAATCATCAGACCGTAAACGTCGAGGTAATCCTAGAGGAGATGGAGTAGATGGCTAGTGAGAGGAAATTCATAGCTGAGAACATCAGGAGAGTGCTCCTCAAGGAGTACCTCATGAAAGAGGTTGACCGCGCTGGCTTCGGCGGCGTGGAGGTCCAGAGGACTCCAATGGGAACTCGCGTGACCCTTACGACCGAGCGACCTGGCATCGTCATCGGAAGGAGAGGCGCGGCCATCAAGAACCTTACTCGTGCCATCGAGGAGGATTTCAATTTCGACAACCCCCAGATCGAAGTACAGGAGGTAGCAGATCCCAACCTCAACCCCCAGATCATGGCAGAGAAGCTGGCCTTCGCTCTGGAGAGAGGATGGCACTTCAGGCGTGCTGGTCACTCCACGGTGCGACGCATCATGGATTCCAACGCCAAGGGCTGCCAGGTCGTACTAGCTGGGAAGCTCACCGGCCAGAGACACCGGACCGAGAAGTTCAAGGCCGGTTACATCAAGTTCTGCGGTGAGCCACGATTACAGTTCATCAAGACCGGATTCGCGACGGCGACCCTGAAAAGGGGCGTCATAGGCGTGAAGGTCGAGATCATGAACCCCGATGCAAGGCTACCCGACGAGGTGTCCGTGCTCACTCCCGCTCAGGCAAAGGAACTTCTGCCAGACCTCTTCGCCGAGATAGAAGCGAGAGAGGCCGCGGCGAGGGTCACCGCCTATGAGACATCCGAGACCATGACCAAAGAGGAGGATGACGAGGAGCCGCAGGCCGATGACGCTCCAGTTGAGAGCGTCGAGACTGATGAGCCCACGGAAGATGCCGATGTTGAAGGGGATAAGGAAGGAGAACCCGAGACGGTGGAGAAGGCCGAGTCCGAGGACTCCGAGGAGGTGAAGGAGTAATGCCTCTGATGAAGACCTCCGAGATACGGGGTATGAGCATCGATGAGCGCAAGGAAGTGCTCTCGGAACTCGATGACGAGCTGATGCACGAAAGAGGAGCCGCAGCTATGGGCGGAGCACCGCCCAACCCCGGTCGTATCAGAGCCCTTAGGACCAACATCGCAAGAATCCTTACCGTCCAGAAGGAGGAGGAAGAGAAGTAATGGCGGACATTTGCCCTGTTTGTGGATTGCCCGAAGAACTCTGCATGTGCGAGGAAATAGCTCGCGAGCAGCAGAAAGTCAGGATTTCGACCGACAGCCGGCGGTACGGCAAGACCGTTACCGTCATCGAAGGAATCGACGCGAATGACATCGACATTGATGATCTGGCCCGGACGCTCAAAACCAAGTGCGCGGCAGGCGGCACAGCCAAGGATGGTCGCATTGAGCTCCAAGGCGAACACAGGAAAAAGGTCAAGCAAGCCCTGGAAGAGATGGGCTTCAAGACCGAGGTTCGGTGAGGTCATCCATTGGGCAATATAAAGAGAAGGGATTTCATGAAACGGGAATTCATAGGCTTGAATGTAGAGATCATCGGTTCTGCCCACCCGGGATACCGCGACTTGCGCGGCATAGTGGTGGACGAGACGAAGAACACCCTGACCGTCGAGGTTGACGGCAAAGAGAAGATGATCCCTAAGCCCGGAAATGAGTTCCAGTTCACATTCCAGGGTAAGAAGATCGCTATCAAGGGCGATGACATAAGACATCGACCCGAGGACAGGATCAAGAAGTGCAGGTGATCTCATGGATCATACTAAGGACATTGGTATCGACGTCAAGCCTCCCGAATCCGCCTGTGACGATGGCAACTGCCCCTTCCACGGCACCCTGCCCGTCAGGGGGCAGATTATCGATGGGGTGGTCGTCTCCACGAAGATGAATAATACGGCGGTGGTGGAGCGCAATTACCTGAAGTATCAGAATAAGTACGAGCGTTTCGAAAAGAGGACCAGTCGCTATTCCGTGCACAATCCTCCATGCCTCCAGGTTGGAGTCGGGGATGAGGTGAAAATCATGGAGTGCAAGCCCATAAGCAAGACCGTCGCGTTCGTCATAATCGAGAAGAGGTGAACGGAATGAAGGGCGTTGCAGGCAAACAGACCAGAGGATTGGTCACAGGCTCCAAGCTTGATGTCATAGACAACACCGGGGCCAAGATAATCTCGATCATTTCCGTACCGGGGTACCACGGCGTAGCTCGCCGTTACCCATGTGCGGGCATCGGCGACATTGTGGTCGCGTCCGTCAAGAAGGGAACTCCCGAGATGAGGAGGCAGGTCATATACGCCGTAATAGTGAGGCAGAGGCGACCTTTCAGGAGACCCGATGGGACCATGGTGTCCTTCGAGGACAACGCCGCGGTCATCACCACAGAGACGGGTGAGACCAAGGGAACCGATATCAAGGGACCAGTGGCCCGAGAGGCCGCCGAGAGATGGCCCCGGATAGCGGCAACCGCTTCAGTGATAGTGTGAGGTGATGTGAATGGTTAAGAGCACCAAGGCAAGGAAGCAGAGGAAGGCCCTCTACAACGCACCAGCCCATGTGAGGCGGAAGAACATGGCCTCCCATCTGAGTGAAAGCTTACGCAAGGAGTACGGAAGGCGCTCGGCCAACGTCATCAAGGGAGACACCGTCATGATAATCAGGGGCGACGGAGACCTGATCGGTACAGAAGGCAAGGTGGCTGAAGTCAACACCAGGACCAGCCGTCTTACTATAGAAGGTGTCACCATCTCCAAGGCGGACGGAACCGAGGTCAGCAGACCCATTCACTCCTCCAATGTGATCATTACTAAACTTGACGTTTCAGACTCCTGGCGGAAGGAAATACTGACCAGGACCGAGGAGGGAGCACAATGAGCAAGAGCATGAAGAGGCTAACGGCTCCCCGCAGCTGGCCCGTCCCAAGGAAGACGGACCAGTGGATCACGAAGCCATCCCCCGGACCGCACCCCATTGAGAGGAGCATGCCGGTCCTGACCGTTGTCAGGGACCTGCTCCAGGCGTGCGACACCGCGGCAGAGGCCAAACGTATCATCGGGAACCGCGACATCATCGTCGACGGCCGCCCAGTCAAAGGGCACAAGTTCCCGGTGGGTCTCATGGACGTGGTCTCCATACCCAAGCTTGAGCAGAACTACAGGATGCTCGTGGACAGGAGGGGCAAGTTCCGCCTGGTCACGATCAGCGAGGGTGAGGAGAGCTGGAAGCTGTGCAGGATCGAGAACAAGACCACCGTGAGGGGTGGAAGGATGCAACTGAACCTTCACGATGGCAGGAACATCATAGTCAAAGAGACAAAGTACAAGACGGGCGACGTGCTCAAGGTCGAGGTACCCTCCCAGAAGATACTGGATGTATACCCTATGGCCAAAGGCAACATAGCCATGGTCATCAGCGGGGCGCATGCAGGAGAGATCTCGGTCATCGAGGAATACGAGGTCACCAGGACCCCATCCTCCAACATCGTGCGCTTCAGGGACGGTAAATCCACCGTCAAGGACAACGTGTTCGTGGTAGGCACGAGCGCGCCCGTCATCAAGCTGCCGGAGGCGAGTGTAATATGAGCGAGGCGATGAGGCAGCTCAGGATAGATAAGGTGGTCGTGAACATCGGAGTTGGAGAGGCCGGCGAGCGCTTAGGCAAGGCCCAGAAGGTACTTGAGATGCTCACTGGACAGACCCCACTGGTCACTATCTCCAAGACCACCAACCGAGATCTCGGGATCCGTGAGGGGATGCCTATCGGGTGCAAGGTCACCCTGAGGCACGACGTCGCGGATAACTTCCTCAAGCGCGCCCTGTGGATCAGGGATAACCGCATAGCGGAGTACTCATTCGACCCCGAAGGGAACCTGTCCTTTGGCATATCGGACTACACGGACTTCGAGGGCATGAGATATGACCCCGAGATTGGTATATTTGGAATGGATGTGAACGTGGTAATCCAGCGCCCTGGTTACAGGGTGACGAAGCGCAGGCTCATGAAGCGCAGGCTGCCTCACAAGCACCGCGTCACCCGCGAAGAGGCGATGGATTTTATGAAGGAGCAGTTCGCAGTTGAGGTGGTGGAATGAAACCCAAGAAGGAATTTGGCAGGAAGAAGGGCTGCCAGCGCTGCGGTAGGAAGGCGGGCATCATACGCCGTTACGGCATTCATCTGTGCCGTCAATGCTTTCGCGAGATCGCTCCCGAGATAGGTTTCAAGAAGTACTCGTGAGGTGAGAGAATGCAGAGCGATCCATTAAACGACGCTATGTCGATAATAAAGAACGCCGCACTGGTCGGTAAGAGCAACTGCCTCATCAACCCCTCCTCCAAGCTCATCGGAAGGGTGCTCAAGGTGATGCAGGAGAGCGGCTACATCAACGCCTTCGAGTTCATCGAGGACGGCCGTGCTGGTATGTTCAAGGTTGACATGAAGGGCACCATCAACAACTGCGGCGTGATCAAGCCCCGCTACTCAATCAAGCGTACCGAGCTGGACAAGTGGGAATCTAGATACCTTCCAGCCCAGGATTTCGGTGTGCTCATACTAACCACCACTGAGGGCGTGGTCAGCCATATGAAAGCAAAAGAACTGGGAGTCGGAGGCAAACTCCTAGCATTCGTGTATTGAGGGATCAAGATGACAATTACCGGGATGCTGGAGCAAGAGATAGAGATTCCAGAGGGAGTCTCCGTTCAGATCAACGGCCCCCAAGTCATAGTAAAGGGTCCCAACGGACAGCTGTCGCGAAGGCTCTCCCATCCCAGGGTGAATATTAAGAAGACCGACAGCAAGGTGCTGGTGTACTGCGAGTTCCCCCGGGTCAAGGAAAAAGCCCTGGTGGGGACCTACGCTGCCCACATCCGCAACATGGTCTACGGGGCCAAGAATGACTTCGAGTATCACATGAAGATCGTCTATTCCCACTTTCCCATGAAGGTCAACGTTCGCGGCAGTATGTTCGTCATCGAGAACTTCATGGGTGAGCGTTCTCCCAGGAGAGCCAACATCATCGAAGGGGTGAAGGTCGCCGTGAAGGGAAGCGATGTTACCGTCACCGGAGCTGACGTTGAGGCTGCGGGACAGACGGCAGCCAACATCGAGAAGGCCACCCGCATAAAGGGATACGATCCCAGGGTGTTCCAGGACGGGATATACATCGTCGTGAAAGGAAGGAGGACTGCGGCATGAGCAAGCAGCAGGAGATACGCAAGATCTCAGACCTCCCGTACTACAAGGAGGAACACGCCCAGGTCCTAGAGGACATAGGCATCAAGAACCTGGATGACCTGCTGGAAACCCTCTACGACGAGAAGAGGTCCAAGGAACTCATCAACCGCCTCAAGGGAGTTGGTCCTAAGATAGCGGACCAGTGGGTCGAGCTCATCGAGGACCACGGGGTCTTCGAGGAGGAAGAGGAGGCCGAAGAAGAGGTTGAGATCGTCGATGAGGAAGTCAAAGAGGAAACGATCATCGAAGAACCCAAGACGCTCATCGAGGAGCCCGAGACGCTCATCGAGGAAGGGGGACCTGAAGTGGTCGAGGAGGGCGGATACTTCGCCGCCCCCAAGCCCGTATTGGACGACGAGACCCGCAGGCTTTTCGAGCAGAGGAAGGCTTACAAGATGCCCAAGTTCAAGAGGCAGGAATGGTTCCGATACAAGAAACTGGGCGACAAGTGGAGGAAGCCCAAGGGCATCCACAGCAAGCTGAGGCGAAAATACAAGTATCGCCCTCCACTGGTTTCCATCGGATACGGAACACCCAAGAAGGTAAGGGGACTCCACTCCTCTGGATTCGAGGAGGTGCTGATACATAACCCAACTCAGTTAGAGGGTTTGGATCCCAAGACCCAGGCCGCTAGGGTCGGTGCTACCGTGGGTTACAAGAAGCGCATAGATATCGAAAAGAAGGCCTCGGAGCTTGGGATTCACATACTCAACAGGATGGGATGATCATGGATCTCAAGAATCAAAAGCGAATGGCGGCTGAACTCCTTGGATGCGGCTTGGGGCGTGTTTGGATAGACCCCAACAGGATCGAGGACGTCGCCGACGCCATTACCAGGGCGGACATCAGAACCGCCATCGACTCGGGCACCATTAAGGCCCACCCCAAAAAGGGCATTTCGAAGGCGAGGACCAGGTATGCCCATAGTCAAAGGAGCAAGGGCAGGAGGCGCGGTCCCGGCAGCCGTAAGGGCGCGGCTGGGGCAAGGCAGCCCCGCAAGAGGAGATGGATCCAGACCATCCGGCCCATCAGGGAAGAGCTGAGAAACCTCCGTGACGAGGAGAAGATCGACCGATCAGTTTACAGGGAGTTCTACCTCAAGGCGAAGGGCGGGATGTTCAAGAGCAGGAACCATCTAATCAGCCACCTCAGGTCAGAGGGGCATCTCAAGGAGGATAACTGATGGCTCAGGGTCCAAGATATAAGGTACCATTCCGTCGACGCCGCGAGGGTCGCACGAATTATCGATACAGAGCAAGGCTACTCAGGGCTAGGGTGCCCAGGGCCGTGGTCAGGCTGTCCAACAAACATGCCTCGATCCAATTCATCGAATACAACGCAGAAGGGGACAGGGTGCTAGTCTCGGTCCATTCCAAGGACCTCAAGGACTATGGATGGGAGACGTCGACCAACAACATACCTTCGGCGTACCTTACAGGTTTCCTGGCGGGCAAGCGCGCCCTCCAGAAGGGCATCGACGAGGCTGTCCTGGATATCGGTCTCAAGGTTCCAACGAAAGGTGCTACATGCTTCGCCGCCCTCAAGGGAATGGTGGATGCTGGTATGCACATCCCTCATGGAGAAGAGGTCATCCCGGATGAGGATAGGCTCAAGGGAGCTCATATCAGTGAGGAGCTGAAGAACCAGGTAGAAAAGATCAAAGAAGAGATGGAGGGTGAGTGAAATGGAATGGAACCCTAAGACCCGGCTGGGGAAAATGATTCTCGACGGTGAGATAACCACCATAAGCGATGCCCTGGCCACCAAGCTCCCCCTGAGAGAGCCCGAGATAGTGGACATCCTACTGCCTGAGATGGCTGACGAGGTCATAGATCTCAACATGGTGCAGAGGATGACCGACTCCGGTAGGAGGGTGAAGTTCGGAGTCACCTGCGCCGTGGGCAACGGTGATGGTTTCGTCGGCATTGGGCGCGCCAAAGGGAAGGAGGTCGGGCCCTCCATCAGGAAGGGTATCGACAACGCTAAGCTGAACATCATAGAGATCAAGAGGGGCTGTGGATCCTGGGAATGCGGATGTGGAACCCCACACACCCTGCCTTTCGAGGTCAGGGGAAAGTCTGGTTCCGTGGAGGTCTTACTGAGGCCGGCACCCCGCGGTATCGGGCTTGCGGTAGGTGATGTTTCCAAGAGCATTCTTACCCTGGCTGGTATCAAGGATGCATGGGGATTCGCAAAGGGCCACACCAAGACCACTGTGAACTACGCTCTGGCCACCTTCGATGCCCTCATCAAGACATCCGAGATCAGGGTCAGCGATGCCCAGGCGAAGCGCCTCAGGATAATCAGCGGTCCGACCATGGTCCACATAGCGGAGCAGCAGTTCACCGAGAAGGCGGCCGATGATGCCGCTGCAGAGGAAGAGTGAGGGAAATGGCATACGCAGTCATCAGGATTCGCGGCAAGGTCAATGTGAACCGCAAGATCGAGGACACCATGAATATGCTCAACCTTACCCGGGTGAATCACTGCGTCATCTTGCCCGAAAATAACATAATGAAGGGCATGCTTGACAAGGCCAAGGACTACATCACCTGGGGAGAGATCAGCGAGCAGAACCTCGCCCGCCTGATTAAGTTCAAGGGTAGGCTGATGGGTGACAAGCCCATCGATGACAACTACATCATAGAGAACTCGGAGTTCACCTCGATAATGTCCCTTTCAAAGGGCATTTCGAACAACGAATTCAGTTACAAGGACCTTAAGAACGTGAAGCCCGTTTTCAGGCTCAGCCCCCCCCGGAAGGGATACGAAGGGATCAAACGCTCCTACCAGAACAGTGGAGCACTGGGCTACCGCGGGGAGAACGTCAACGACCTCTTGGAGAGGATGTTGTAGGAGGGACCACAGATGCCAAGTAGGACAAAGAAGCTCAGAGGTAGTCGCACCCACGGCCGCGGCAAGAAGGCCGGCAGAGGGGCCGGTAAGAGAGGCGGTCGCGGAAACGCTGGATTGTGGAAACACAAAAAAATGAGCATATATAAATACAACCCTGAGCATTTCGGCAGACGAGGTTTCAAGCGGCCCCAGAAGGTCGTTTCCGCCAAGATCACAATGAATGTGGGATACCTCGAGGAGAACCTCGAGTCCCTGAAGAGGGATGGGTTTGCGACCGAGGAGAGTGGCATGACGATGATAGATCTAACCAAATTAGGCATCGACAAGCTCCTTGGATTCGGCAGAGTGGAAACACCGCTGCAAATCGTTGTCCCTGAGACCTCCGAGCGCGCGAGGAACAAAGTAGAGGAAGCGGGCGGAACGATTTTGGAGCCACAGTAACTACTCTGTGATTCCCATGGCTACCGAGGAAAAAAGTCTGCTCTACAAGTTGAAACCCATTACCGACAGGTTGCCTGCCGTCAGCAGACCTGAAGGGCACGTGCACTTCAGGTCAAAGATGATGTGGGTAATCCTGATTCTCGTTTTCTATTTCGTCATGACGAATGTCTTCCTATACGGTCTGGATCAGGAACAGACCGTGGATCTCTTCGCCCAGTACCGAGCCATATTGGCAGGGGCGCAGGGGTCCCTGATGCACCTGGGCATAGGCCCGATCGTCACTGCGTCGATTATCATGCAGCTCTTCGTCGGAGCGAAGATCATCAAGCTCGATCTGACCGATGACGATGACAAGGCGGTGTATCAGAGCAGCCAGAAATTCCTAGTGATCGTGATGATCGTTGTGGAAGCAGCTCCACAGGTCTTCGGTTACCTGGTGCCATCCGAGGCTTTCGTCGGAAATCTAGACGGAGTATTCGGAGCTACGGGAGTATTAAGCGGCCTAAATTTGGCCAGATTGATAATCGTACTTCAACTATTCATAGGATCTTACTTAGTCTTCTTGATGGATGAGGTGGTTTCCAAATGGGGCATAGGGAGTGGCATATCGCTGTTCATCGCGGCCGGTGTAGCGCAAGCAATATTCACTGGAACTCTTAATTGGCAGGCGGTCGATGGTACCCTCCCAATAAGCCTGAGCAACCCACCTTCGGGAACGCTCCCCAAGACCATCTTCATCATGCAGAACATGTCCGCATCGGAGATGGCTAGCGGGGGCTATGAACAAATATTGCTTTCGAATCCAAATCCAATGATAGCTCTAGTGGGCACTATGGCAATATTCATGTTCGTTGCCTATGCTGAAAGTTCCCGTATAGAACTTCCATTGGCCCATGGTTCAGCCAGGGGCGCACGTGGAAGATACCCCATCAAGCTCATCTACGCGTCGAACATACCCGTCATCCTGATGGCCGCTCTGCTGGCTAACATCTCGATGATCACCCTGATCCTCTACAATAGCGGCATCCCAATGATCGGGAACAACCCCCTATTGGGTTATTATCCGCCGGGTACCAGCCAAGCGGCTGGAGGTTTAGCGTGGTATCTCAGCGCACCCATGGGTCTAGGCGAATGGTTGCTTCCCATGCTAGATCCAACGAGATATGGATATCTGGTCTACGACCATAATCCATTGCAGGTGGGCATTAGAGTGGTAAGCTACTTCACCATCATGGTACTTGGTTCGGTGATGTTCGCGAAATTCTGGATTAATACCACCAACATGGGACCGGATGCAGTCGCGAGACAGATCGAGAGTAGCGGTCTCCAGATACCTGGATTCAGAAGGGATCCGAGGGTCTTGAAAAGGGTTCTCCAACGATACATTCCAGTGGTAACTGTCATCAGCGGTGCCGTAGTGGGAGGGCTGGCGGCAGGCGCAGATCTCATAGGTACGGTCGGAAACGCGTCCGGTACAGGTGTACTGCTAGCCGTAGGAATATTGATACAGTTCTACGAGGCTATGGGTAGGGAGCAGATGATGGAAATGCACCCGGTCTTAAGGCAGTTCTTCGGAGGTGAGTAGCGATGCCGAGTGAATCCCAGCAGGCAATGAGCTGGTCAAGGATGGCCACGATATTCGTTCTCATACTTGCGGTCTTCATTCTCTTCGACCAGAACCTGAGGAACGGATTAGGGCAGTTGGTGGGTTACGGCCTGGAGCCCTTGGTGGGATTCGGGGGTGCCTATCCCGTGGTCACCCTGTTCCTGACCGGTATGTTCATGACATCGATCACCATCATCGTCAGGCATTTCTTCACAGACTTTGTGGACCAGATCAGGAATCAGAAGATCGTATCAGCGTTCAACAAAGAGCTTCGAGAGGCAAGGATGGAGAACAACAACTACAAGATCAAGAAGCTCACAGAGATGCAGCAGGACATCCTACAGAAGTCGATGAAGGCATCCACTGCTCAGCTTAAACTCCTGCCCATCACCATGATAGTCATCATACCCATCTTCGCCTGGCTGGCGGTGTTCATGGGGCAGGTCCCCAACACCATCATATCTGTTCCATGGGCACTCAACGTCAATCTCATAGACACGATACTACTACCCATTTGGGTACTGCTGTACTCGCTCATCAGCGTTCCATTCGGCCAGATACTGATGCGTTCACTCCGCTTCTTCGAGTTCCGGAAGCGCCTCAGAGAGCTGGAAGCTGGTGAATGATGAGGATTACCATAAGCGGACCCCCTGGCTCCGGCAAGACAACGGTGTGTCGACGACTCTCCGAAATGCTCTCTATCGAGTGCGTGGTATCCGGAGAGGTGTTCAGACAGATGGCGAAGAACCACGACCTGAGTTTGGCGGAGTTCGGTGAGCTAGCGAAGAACGATCCCTCCTACGATCGAATGCTCGACGATAAGATGCTGGAGATTGCCAGGGAGAATGACACCATAATTCTTGAGGGACGCCTGACCGCGTTCATGCTGACCCGACACGGACTTGAGGCTTTCAGGGTCTATCTAGACGCCGATTTGGAAGAGCGGGCTAGAAGGGTATCAAAGAGGGAGGGAATTCCCCCGAAGGTCGTCCTTGAGCGCATAAAGGAGCGGGAAAGGTGTGAGGCCGCGAGATACCTGGAACACTACGATATAGACATCTCCGACCAATCGGTCTACGATCTGGTGTTAGATACCACATACATCCCGGCAGAGAAGGTCGCAGACCTCATCCTAGAAAAGGTGACCCCATGACAAAGATGCTGGTGCGTGAAAAGACACAAATGTCCTTCAGGTGGGGGAAGGAACCCTCTAAAAGGAGTCTGGAAGAACTCCTCCAAGCCTCGGTCATCAATCTTGACAAGCCTCAGGGACCAACCTCCCACCAGGTATCCGCCTGGGTGAGGAACATCTTCGACATCAACAAGGTGGGCCACGGCGGCACGCTGGACCCCAAGGTGAGCGGGGTCCTGCCCATTGCTCTGGGGAAGGCGACCCGCGCCATGGACCTTGTGCTGCAATCCGATAAGGAGTACGTGTGCGTGATGCGCCTCCACCGTGACGTCGAGGAGGAGAAGGTTCGATCGGTGATCGACACCTTCGTCGGGGAGATCTACCAGATGCCCCCCGTAAGGGCGGCTGTGAAACGCCAGCTGCGAACCCGCAGAGTGCACTTTATTGACATCCTCGAGATCGAAGGCAGGGATGTCCTTTTCCGGGTAGGGACTGATGCGGGCACTTACATCCGCACCCTGTGTGTCGACATCGGCGAGGCTCTTGGCATAGGGGCACACATGGAGAGCCTCCGCAGAGCGCGATCGGGTTCCATGATCGAGGATGATTCTGTGACTCTGCAGGACATCAAGGACGCTCATGTCTACTGGAAGGAGGACGGTGATGAGCGCCCTCTGAGGAGAATGCTCATGCCATGGGAGGTCATTCTGGAACCCATTCCCAAGATCGTGCTGAAGGGTACTGCCGTCGACGCCATATGTCACGGCGCGGATCTCGCCGCGGTGGGAGTCCAAGAGGTCGAATCCACCGTGGAGAAGAAGCAACTGGTCGCCCTTTTAACGGACAAAGGAGAGGGTGTTGCTTTGGCCATAGCGGAGATGATCGCTCAACAGATGGTGGATGCCAAAGAGGGGCTGGCCGCCCGCACCAACCGAGTGTTCATGGATCCGGGCACATACCCAAAGATGTGGTGATCAGAATTCCAGTAGGGACCGCTGGTCCTTCACCAGGGGATAGGCATCGATACCTAGCCTGGTTCGAATTTGAGATGCAAGGTCTCTCTCGAAGCCGTGATGGGTATACACCACGGAAGGCTCACATTTTTCAGTGAACCACAGAAGGTCGTTGAAATCGGCATGGTCGGACAGGGGGAAAGTCTCGTCCACGCCCATCCTTTGCTTGAACGAGGGATCAATGGCCCACCCCGAAATCGAGATAGTGAGCATACCCTTCTTGCGCAGGCTCTCGATGAAACTCGTCCTTCTTACCCCCGTGGGGCATATCAGCAGGAACGGCCCCTCCGCCCTCTTAAGATCAAATGGCCGATAGGAGAACTCCACTCCGACATCCTCGATCAGCTGGGTCGTGAGCAGTGAGGATCCATAGAGATAGGGGTCCATGCCCTTGAACAGCATGAGCATCTCCTGGGACTTACCCAAAGGATATGCAAGAACCGCAACTGACCTGCCTGAGGCGAGCCTGTCCTCGACCCAGTTCAATATGGTCCGCTCCATCTCCTCCCTTGGGGGAAAGATGTAGCGCGGCAGCCCAAAGGTGGACTCCAGGATCAGGGTATCGGTCTTGACGGGCTTCGCCCCCATCAACCCCAGAC
>DATKXF010000111.1:0-3098 GCA_035529155.1 Methanomassiliicoccales archaeon
TGAGGGCAGATGTGGTACTGGTAAGTCACGATCATTTTGATCACAACTGTGCCCGAATCATCAAGGGGGACTTTACCAAGATCTCGATTGAAGGGGAACGAGAGGTCAACGGGATCGTCGTGAATGGAGTGAAGGCATATCACGATGATGTCAAAGGGGAGAAGCGGGGTTCCATATTGATGTACCGTTTCGAGATGGACGGAGTCTCATTCTGTCACTGTGGCGATCTGGGACACACCCTGTCCATTGATCAAGTGGAGGCTCTGACACCGGTTGATGTTCTATTCGTACCTGTAGGTGGGGTGTTCACCGTCGATGGAGCGACTGCTCAAGAGATAGTGGGTCAGTTGAAGCCAAAGATAGTTATCCCCATGCATTTCCGAGTGGGTGGTCTGTCCCTCTCGATACAGACGCTAGATAACTTCCTGGAAGATGTGAGCGAGGATAAGATATTCAGAGTGGGAAACGAGGTTGACATTCTACCAGAGGATCTACCAACTGAAACGGAGTATTGGGTATTTTGCCTATAGAAAAATGATCGGTAATTCTCAAATGAAGCCCAGGGTGTCCTCCACCCTTCCCAGTTCTATCGGTGTGCTCTTGGAGCCTATGACAGCTCCCTTGGCGTTGGCGATTATGCAGGCACCAACCAATGCCGTCCCGTAATTCAAGGTACCTATGGACGCGGGAACCTTGAACAAACTCGTCAGCATCTTGAGCTCAGCCTCAGATGTTTTGGGATGGCAGAGAATGCCCTTGTTCGTCACCACACATGCCGAACCTACCGTGTTCGAGCCAGCGACCGTACCCTGCACCGCCTCCACCTGAAGCGTTCCCTCAATCCCTTTTATCGCCTTCTTCCCAAGCCTCGGATTGACCAACGCGGCTTTGTCGTTTACCAGAATATTGTTGCCGGCCGCGTTCAACTTGTCGTCCAAGCGGGTGGCTGGAACATGTTTTTCGATCACCTCGAGCTCCCCATCATTTGCCATTCCCGAGACTACCGCTCCGTAGGAATTGACGGCTATGAGGGAACCGAGCAAGTTAGTACCCGCGATGGAGGCCTTCTCTACCGTGACCTGGAGGCACTCCTCGATATCCAGAATAATT
Source organism: Methanomassiliicoccales archaeon (assembly GCA_035529155.1). Lineage (GTDB taxonomy): Archaea > Thermoplasmatota > Thermoplasmata > Methanomassiliicoccales > JAAEEP01 > JAAEEP01. The sequence goes on from DATKXF010000111.1 coordinate 1,111, forward strand.
GTTTTTGCCGAGTTAAGCGGTACTAAAGAGAAGCACTCGTTCGCTACTGAATATACACCGATGTAAGGATTACCATCGTAGCTGGAGAGCTTCATCATGTCGTTGCACCAGTGGTCATTCCTCGGCGAGCGAGACCTCGACGAGGCCGTCCTCGAACTTGATGGCCTTTACCCTGATGCTGGACGGGGGGTTCTGTATTCCCCTGGACCAGATCTTCTCATTAAGGGCTCCGTCTATCCAGACGTCATCCTCATTGGCCTTGAGATGCCTGACCACGTGCTCCCTGATCTCGGCGATGGCCCGCTTCGCCCGCCTGGTGCGGGGAACGGCCTTTGTCTTTCGAAGCGGGATGTTAAGAATCCTCTCTTCCTCTTCCATATGACTCACGACTTGGATTACTTCTTGAGCTTACTCGTTCTCCAATTCCTCCTCTTGGGATGGCGGAGGAACTGCCTGTTCGTCTTCATCATCACCCATGCGGGCACGCGTCTGTTCTGCTTGCCCGCCTTCAGGAGCCTCGACTTCATAGCGTGGGGCTTGTTCCTGGTCATGATCATTTCCTCTCGATAGTTATCTCGCGCTTCTGCGGTGCCAGTTTTCTGAGAATTGCTCTGAGCGTGTCATCATCAATCTCTCGATCAAGCCTGCCTGAGGACGCCAGCGCAATTAGCTGATCCTCAACTAGCCTAGCCACTTCTGGATGGGCGATCTTGACGGTCCCCAGACGCTCTCTGGCCTGGGGGTTTAAAATGCTCCGAAGAATCGCCTGCCTTTGATCCTCGATTCGCTTGGCCTGGTCCTCTGCGGCGGCCTGCTGGGCAACATGATCCTGCTGCTGCCTCTGGATATCGGCGAGACGCCGTTTTCGTAGTTCTTGTAGCTCAGGATCCTCCATTGGGCACTCACCTTCAATCGCTCATTGTGTCGTGGACCTCTTTGGCCACGTTATCCAGCAGGGACCGTCCCTTGGGGCTCACGACCCTGCCCTTGTTACGGTCCCTGACAACCAGACCTGATGACTCCAGCTGCATGACGCACTTGCGGATAATAGAGCCGCTGCCCTTGACTGCCTTGTTGGGCTTTGAACCTCTGTCAGCATAACCACCGTACTCCGCTGCAAGCCGGGAGGTGCCTATCGGCCCCTTAACGTATATCTTCCTCAGAATAGACGCGGCCCGGGTATACCACCAGTCCTCCTGTACGGGGGACCTCTCCCGGTGCCTGCCGGTCTTGGCGAAGAACGCCCACTCAGGAGCCTCGATCGTCTCGAACTCCTTAAGCTTAGTGGCCGTCATCTCAATCAGTTTATCAGGGGGAACATCATAGACGGTAACCATCTAATCTACCTCAATTAGTATCACTACTGAATAGGCTATAGGCTGACCGCATTAACAAACTGCCTATATAAAAGGATTGTGGGTCATTAGGCCCAATGGCCATTGCCGAAAGGATTGATATACCTTCCTAGCTATCATGCAGGCGTGAGGTTCGTTCTAGCGATCACGGGCTCCTCGGGCATACCATATGGAACAAGACTATTAGAGACCTTCCAGGGCGAGAGCGTTCTGGTGGTTTCCAGCACGGCCAAGGGTATGCTGGAGATGGAGGCGGGAATCACCTACGAAGAGCTGGCATCCAAGGCGAACCATGTTTTCGACGATAGTGATCTCTTCGCACCCATAGCTTCCGGTAGCTGCCGCTTCGATGGCATGGTGATCGCCCCCTGCTCGATTTCCACCCTAAGCAAGGTGGCCAGCGGCATTGCGGATACCCTGATAACCAGGGCCGCATCGGTCTGTCTTAAGGAGGGAAGGCAGTTGATCCTTGTTCCCAGGGAGACGCCTGTCACAGAGATCATCCTGGAGAATCAGTTGAAGCTGGCAAAGGCGGGGGCCACAATCCTTCCCGCATCTCCTGGTTTCTATCATAAACCTAAGGACCTGAACGACATGGTGGATTTCGTGGTCGGCAAGATATTGGATCAGATC
>DATKXF010000112.1:0-2955 GCA_035529155.1 Methanomassiliicoccales archaeon
TTGACCTCGAGAAGAAGCTGATCGACGGTCTATTCATCAGCGAGACCAACCCCCTTCTGGTGGAGGATTCAAAGCCTGTCAATGTGCCATTCAGATGGATCCAATCCGTGGGAGACATAATCCTTCTGAAGTACTTCCCCAAAAGGGTGAGTACTAGACCACAGGGCCCTCCTCTGTGATCGGGTAGAATCTTTTTCTATTCATACCTCACTAGCCTCCAGCATGTGCTTTAACTTTGCCGATGGGATCTACATTGATCCCACCGCCATCATTATCGGGAATGTCAAGATCCATGAAGGAGCCAGCATCTGGCCATATGCCGTGATCCGCGGGGATGCGAACTCTATAGAAATCGGGGAAGGATCAAACATACAGGAGCACGTCATGATTCACGTTGATGACAGCAATCCCACATTCGTTGGCAAGGACGTTTCGGTAGGCCATGGGGCAGTGATTCACGGCGCTCGTATTGGAGACAGATGCATCATTGGGATGCACAGCACGATCCTCAATGGAGCCGAGGTTGGAAATGATACCATCATTGGGGCTGGAACGGTGGTCACCGGAGGAATGAAGATCCCACCAAAATCGATTGTCGTTGGGGTTCCTGGCAAGATAATCAGGGAAAATCAAGAATCCAACAGTAAGGCGGCAGAGACGAACGCGAAGGCCTATCACAAGTTCAGGGACGAGTATATCGCGGGGAAACATAAGCGCTACACGGGTCCTTGAGTCCAGACAGGGGATCCGCCTTCATCAGCAGGATATCGGGTCTTTCCCCCAACAGAGTGGATATCTCATCGCTCATGGCCATCATCCTCTTTGCCGCCGCATGAAGCCCTTTTGATTCGAAGTAGGCCACCGAATCCTCAAGCGTTGTGATCTCATCACCATCGATCAGATTGTCTGAGTGACAGACTATCTTCTCCTCGATGGTCACTGGCAGGTAATCCCCGTCAGGAAGGTCGAGAGCCTCCGCTTCTTCGGTCAGAAGTCCGGCGCCTATGTGCCTCTGGATGATCCTTACAAGTGGATCGGGCAAACCGATAGAGCGAGCGATCTCCACACTGGCTGCCACGTGCCCTATACCATGTGTTCTCGACCTTCCGATATCATGGAGAAGCGCCCCCGCTCTTACCAGTTCGACATCGGCCCCGCATCTCTCGGCCAGTAGGACAGCAGCGGCCCTTACCACGCAACAGTGCCTGACGACCTTATCTGAGCAACCCGCCTCCTTTAGAAACCGGATGCTTTCCTTCTCACTCGGTATCGCCCTCAACCCTCTTCCCCCTCTCAGTGGGGATTATCCTTAGTCTTCCATTGAAATCCTGGCGCAGACCCTCACCGCCAGTGAACCTGTCCATTACTACAGCTAGTGCAGCCACTTCAGAATGTGGCTGATTACCCACGGCCAGGTTGATATCTGCCATCTGGTAGACCTCTGCAGGGACCTTTTCCGCCCCAACAACGATACAGATCTTTCCCGATCCGATCCGTTCAAGAGCGTCATCGATGTGTAACCCATACATCGTCAGATGAACGATCTGCCCATCGAAATCTCTCAGGAACTCCCTCCAGTTGACACCGGTCTTGATTTCGAAGTCCCCCCCGAATCGGCTCACCACGTCCCGTATTCCAGCCTCCAGCTCTTCATCCTTGGTGGAGACTATGATTCCCCTAGCGCCCATGGCTCGGGCAGCTAGAGCCACGTGTGTAGTGACCCGCTTATCCCTTGAGGGACGATGGCCTAGCCTCAGAATCCAAATATCCTGCATTAGAACGACCAGATATGTCTCAACCTTTCAACCTTTCTATCCTATGACCCCTATAATCCAGAATGATGGACCTCTTGACCAAGGAACGAAGCATTGTAGATGTTATTCCCAGTAATTCCGCAACATCCCCCGCGAAACGGCCATCGGGTCCCACCTCATCGAGTATTTTCTGCTCGATGCTCTCGAAATCCTCTTCGGCCATCATGGCAACTGCCAGCACATCTGATATCTCGTACACAGGCCATGAGGCGTTGATGTGGAATGAGGTATAATAGGTATGATAAGATTTTTCAGGATACGAGCCGTCGGTCGAATGCCATCGGGTCTCGACTAGCTTCATCTTTTCGAAGAATGTCAGTGCATCCTTTCCCTCGGGACCGTACTTCTCCTCGATCTCCTTTGCGGTCCTCCACTCCAAGGTCACCTCCTTGAGAACCTCTCTCTTGACCTTGGTATCAACCGCCCTCAACATCGGAACCAGTTCCGAGGGTTCGTTGATGACCTTGATCCTATTCATCCCTACCTAATTGGGTTTGCTAGATATAAAATGCTAATGGAGATGCTTGGGTGTGGACCTTTGGCTTCCCTATATCTTTCCATGGATAAGCATATTAACGGGTTCCTACTTTCGGGTTTGACATGGCGGAGAAGAAGAAGAGGTATCAATGCCTCGTGTGTAACAAGTTGCATGACACCGAGGATGCCGCTCGTAGCTGCCACGACGGTCCAATACAGGGCATAGAGCAGGGCTACGAGGACTACAAGAAATCCTGGGTTGGCGCTCACTAGATCGGAAGTAACTCGAATACGACCCAAATTCCGAGGATTGGCACCACCAGCATGAGGAAGTCATCGTCAATGTATTTCAATCTCGGTTTCTCGATGGCGATGGCTAGTATTGTGGCGACGATGCTTGCGAGGACGACCTGAACGTTGAAACCAATAAGATAGGTCATGGTGAACACGGCGATCGTGAAATAGACGGTCAATGGCAGAGTTGGATAGAACTTGCTCTCAAACCTCCTCAGTTCACCGCAGAGAGGGTCCACCCACCCCATTCCAATTACCACAGGAGCAGCGTACTCAAGCGGAAAGAAGAGGAACACGAATGTCATTCCCAGGGCTGCCCAGGTAGCAGCTGACACCCTCTGGTACTCGTAAATTCTCATACCTAGGATCT
>DATKXF010000113.1:0-18585 GCA_035529155.1 Methanomassiliicoccales archaeon
CGGGTTGGACTCCAGCCCTGGATAGTACACTCCATCCACGCGGGGATGGTCTTCGAGGAACTGGGCCATTGCCATCCCGTTCTCCGAGTGCTTCTTCATCCTCAGAACGAGCGTCCGCATCCCCCTCAAGAGGAGGAAGGCTGCAATAGGATCGGGAGACCCACCGAAAATGATCCTCTGATTCCATATGGCCTCCATGTCTTTGGCGGGGCCAACTACCGCTCCCGCGAGAACATCCGAGTGACCGTTCAGGAACTTGGTGCAGGAATGTATGACGAGATCGACCCCCATTTGGATCGGATTCTGATTCACGGGGGTGGCGAAGGTGTTGTCAATGACCACCATCGTTCCAGCCTCGTGCGCCATCTTCACTACTTCCGGTATATCGATGATCTTGAGGAGAGGATTTGTGGGTGATTCAAGATAGACCATCTTGGTCTTATCGTTGATGGAATCCACGATCTTCTGGGTGTCGGTTGAATCGACCAGGCTGACATCTATCCCCATCCGAGGGAATGTGTTTTGCATCAGGTTGAACGACCCTCCGTAGACATCCTCTACCGAGACGATATGGTCCCCCTTGCTCAAATAGGTCAAAAGGGTAGTGGAGATGGCGGCCATCCCCGAGGAGAAGAGCATTCCCTTTTCCGCCCCTTCCATTCTGGCCAGCTTGTCGGTCACCGCCCTTTCAGTGGGGTTTCCATACCTGAGGTAGATGTAGGTCCCGTCGGGCACCTCTCCCTCCCATGTCGTGGGATCCTCAGTCGGGAAGAAATATGTCGATGTTTGAAAGATGGGTGTGATGACGTTTCCAATATTGGAATCGATGTACTCACCGTACCTCGCTGCAATTGTCTCCAATCCTTTGAATTTCTTGATCTTGTCTGATCTGCTCTCGTTACCGTTAGCCATGTAACTCCCCCTGTGAACCATTTGCTCGACAGTGGGTTAAACAATAGATGAGAATGACCTGTCCTTTGAAAAGGTTTCGCTAATTCGGTTAAGCTGAACCGTTCCTTCTGATGATTATAGAGATTATGTCTCCATCCTTGACCTTATGTTCCAGTCCTACTGTCTGCCCCGGGAACTTCGCGCTCTTTCCCCATACGTGGGCATAGCGGAAGTTCGGTCTGAACCCTCGGTGTATCTGATCGCACACCTCGCCGATGGTGCTGTCCCTTCTGACGATCATAGGCTCATCAAGGTCAGCCTCTTGCCTTTGCGGCTTCATATAGACCGAGATGAGATCGAGCCTTTCGAATATCGCTTCGGTGAGCTCTTCAAGCCCCTGATCATTCTCTGCGGAAACAGGGATCGGGTCCCACTCTGAAAGCTCAACCAGCAGGGCTCTTACCCGCTCTTCGTCGACCAGATCCACCTTGTTCAAGATCACCACCGAGTTGCTGTAGATTCTGTTTCCGACCAACACATCGATGAGCTGATCCTCGGTGATATCCTCTCTGATCACAACGTCAGCATTGATGTAGCCGTATTCCATGACCACGGTCTTTGCGACCTCCTCGTCTATCTTGGTCAGCTCCACAGTGGACTTGATGGTGACGCCCCCACGTTCATGCCGATATATCACCACATCGGGGGGATGCTGATTCAACCTCAGGCCTGAATCTTCCAGCTCCCGGACCAGTACCTCTGCGTGGGTCTCGAAGACATCCAGCACCAGCGCGATCAGGTCAGCAGATCTGACCACGGAAAGCACCTCTCTCCCCCTTCCCTTGCCCTTGGAAGCGCCCGCAACCAGTCCTGGAAGATCTAGCACCTGTATCTTCGCGTGGTCATGTTCAAGGATGCCCGGGATGACATCAAGAGTTGTGAAATTATATGAGCCCACATCGCTGTTGGCATCGGTGAGCTTGTTCAGCAGAGTGGACTTACCAACGCTGGGAAACCCGACAAGAGCGACGGTGGCATTACCCGACTTCTTCACACTGTAACCCTTTCCGGTCCCGCCCGAGGAACGACGCTTCTCCAGCTCCTCCTTCAGGCGGGCTATCTTGGCCTTGAGGCGACCTATGTGCTGCTGGGTCGCTTTATTGTAATCGGTCTTGGAGATCTCCTCCTCGACGGCCTTTATCTGTTCCTCGATGTTGCTGGACATTACATTCCCTGCACGATGTGGGTCCCTGCCTTTCCCTCAAGAGCCTCCTCCAGGAGTTCAGGCATCGTAATTATGACCTTCTCTCCGCCCCCTCTTAAGAACTCAATCGCCGCCTCGACCTTGGGACCCATTGACCCTGGCGGGAATTGTCCCTGCCCCAGATATTCTTCAATCTCATCGACCGTCACAAGGTCCAGGGGGCACTGGTCCTCCTTCCCGAAGTTCAGGTAGACCCTGTCCACATCCGTAAGAAGCAGGAGAAATTTCTCATCGATGGCACTGGCTAAGACACAGGCGGCCAGATCCTTGTCCACGACTGCCTCGACGCCCTCCAGACCCTCCTTCTTCCTGATCACCGGGATTCCGCCGCCGCCGGCGGCCACCACCACTTCTGACTGCCCCTCTCCACCGAAGACAAGCCGCTTTATGGCGCCCCTCTCGATGATGTCCACCGGTCTGGGCGATGGTAGAACCCTCCGGAAACCGCCCCTCCTCAGATCTTCAGTGAATCTCCACCCTCTCGCTTCACCTATCTCCCTGGCCTCCTCCTCCGAATAGTAAGGTCCTACCGGTTTCGTGGGGTTGTCGAAAGCGGGGTCATCCGGATCCACTAGAACCCTTGTCAAGATGCAGGTGACCACCTTGTCCATGCCCACCCTTTCAAGTTCTTCTTTCATTGCCTGCTGGATCATGTAGCCTAGAAGTGCCTGGGACTCGGCGACACAGACATCCATTGGCATCGGTGGAACATCGTCCCTGAGAAGCTCGTTCTGAAGGAGGATGTTGCCCACCTGAGGGCCGTTGCCGTGGGTGAGTACCATGTCGTATCCACCCTTGATCAGCTTGGCCAGGTGGACGCAAGTCTTTCTCAAGTTGACCATCTGGTTTTCGAAGGTGGCCTGCTGACCTGCTCTGAGTATGGCATTTCCGCCAATGGCCACCACAGCAGTCTTCATGATCCAAGCACCTCGAATGGCTTCGCATGAAGATTTCTAGTATTTAGGATTTCCTTTGGTCAGAACCGGTCCCCTGGAATCGGGGACATCCCAAATATTAAAAGAGATGAAGCGCAATCCGGGCGCGATGGCTGGAGAAGGCTTCAAGGAGCGCTTCGACGAGTTCAAGAAGACGAAGTGGGCCATACCCATCGGCCTTGTGCTTACGGTGATTGTGTGCACGGTACTGCTGTTGACGACCTGGTACCTGTGCTTCAGCTACGCGATAATCACCGTTGTGGCCTTCGCCATTCCCTATTATTTCGGACTGAAGAGCCTTAAGAGGCTCGCGGTTTTTGGGCTGGTGCTCTTCCTGATACTTGGTGTAGTATTCGGCATCTACACCGCGGACCTGTACAGGAACTACGAGGGATCGGCCGTGGATTCTCCGAACGGTGAATTCACCAACGGCACCATGACCGGTCTAAGCGGTGATCAATTCCAGTACATGGTCTTCCTGAACGGAGGCAACGGTAGCGAATCCGTATTCGTCATTCTCGAGAGCAATTGGGGTTCGCAGATCGGATACAACGAATCTATGGATCAATTGGGTCCGGCCACCTCGGAAGGACAGATGTACATCAAGAATATGACCCTACCGTACGATGATGTCTACTTCTACGTCTACGCCACGGAAGGGACCGATGGTTGGATCTACTCGTATCGGGGGACCGGGCCCATCAGCGTTCCGTACGAGACCTTCGTGATGAGCTGGATCATCTCCGACATCTTGGTCGTCTTCATCAACATCGCCATCCTTTACTTCATACTCCTAGGCATGGTCTACTGGACCAAGTCGTCGAGGGAGAGATACAATAGAATGCAGAAGGAAAGGGACGAGCTAGCCCTGCCCAAGGAATATGAGGAGAGCCCTATCGAGGAACCCGGCATCCAGGAGAAGTTCGTCTGTTCCGAGTGCGGCGTCGAGGTCCCAGTAGATGCCAGTGAATGCCCGCAGTGTGGAGAGCCGTTCGACGATGAAGGTGACAAGATCAAGACGACAGACAAGACGAAGTGCCCCAAATGCGGGGCTGACCTCGTCGAGACCGACAGGAAGTGCTGGAATTGCGGGACCAAGATCAAGTGATCAGGGTTCGCTGACCTCCCTCGATAACATTTATTTACAACGCAAAGGATAAGTCAAAAAGGGATAGCGACTATCCAGCACGGGGATGGGATGAGTTAATGGCCTCCGTAGCAGAGCAATTGGCTAAGAAACAGAAGGAGATCTCGGTTTCAGAATTCTTCGAGAAGAACCGCCAGATACTTGGCTTCGACTCAATGAGAAAGGCACTTATAATGGGCGTCAAAGAAGCGGTGGATAACTCCCTCGACGCCTGTGAGGAGACATCCATCCTGCCGGAGATAATTGTCTGCATCGATCGCATAGATAACAACGAGTACAAGGTGACAGTGGAGGACAACGGCCCCGGAATAGTGGCCAGACAGGTCCCCCATGTTTTTGGAAGATTGCTGTATGGTTCTAGATTCCACGCTGTAAGACAGTCAAGGGGGCAGCAGGGGATCGGGATCAGTGCCACGGTCATGTACGGACAGATCACGACAGGAAGGCCTGCCACTGTGAAGTCCAAGACAGAGGGCGAGGAGGCCGCTGTCGAGATGGACATAATTATTAACACCAAGAAGAACAAGCCAGACACCCTAAGAACGGATTTCAAGATCTGGGATGGAAAGGATCACGGCACAAGGATTGAGTTCTACATGAAGGGTCGCTACGTCTCGGGAAGACAGTCGGTCCTTGAGTACCTGAAACAGACCGCCATCGTGAACCCCCACGCCACTCTGATATTCATCGATCCCGATGGAAGGAGATTCCTGTTCGAGAGGGTGAGCCACGATCTTCCATCGCCATCAACGGAGATCAAACCCCACCCCATGGGCATCGAGCTTGGAACACTGATGAACATGGCAACCTCCACTAGAGAGAAGAAAGTGCAGGGTTTCCTAACCAATGATTTCTCCAGGATCAGCACCAGGGTCGCCAAGGAGATATTGGAGAAGGCGGACATCAATCCCTCCGCAAAGCCTTCCAGCCTCAAACTGGACGAGTCCAAGAGACTGATCAATGCTATCTCCCAGGTGAAGATAATGGCGCCCCAGACAGACTGCCTTTCCCCGATAGGGGAAACCCTAATCAAGAAGGGATTAAAGCACGTGCTGTCAGATTTCAAGCCCGAGTTCTACACTCCACCGATAACCAGGGATCCTAAAGTGTACGGAGGGAACCCATTCCTTGTGGAGGTGGGAATCGTATATGGTGGAGACCTTCCCAAGGACCAGCAGGTCACCATCCTCAGGTTCGGGAATCGCGTTCCCCTTCTGTATCAGCAGGGAGCCTGTGTCATCACCAAGTCCATCGAGGCCGTTGATTGGCGGCGTTACGGACTGGAACAGAGAGGGGGCAAGGGCATACCGTACGGGCCAGCAATCATCCTGGTCCACGTGGCCTCGACCAAGCTGCCCTTCACCTCCGAGGCCAAAGAGGCCATAGCGGACATGGAGGAGATCAGGGCGGAGATTGAACTCGCTCTTCGCACCTGCGGAAGGAAGCTTAAGACCCACCTCAACAAGAAAGAGACAAAGTCCAAGACAAGGGTCAAGTTCGAAATCGTCAAAGAGCTGCTGCCACAGATCGCGGAGAAGAGCGCGAGAATCGTTGGAAAGGAGGTCCCTCCACTTGGCAAGACCATCACCAAGATAATGAACGTGGTTTGGATCGACGACTCAGTGGACTGGGTCGGGGACCGTCACAGGGTCAGCATCTCAATATATAATTACACTCCAACGGGTAAGAAGTTCAACCTTCACTCGATCATTCCAAACGGGGCGATGATCGGTGGCTATGGAGAGATCAAGCCAAAGGAGATCAGGAAGGATGGGAAGGTCGCCTGGGAGTTAAAGCGCATAGCCTCCACTGAACAGATGAATATTGTTTACGATCTCATCGGCCTGGAGAGCGACGATTACGATGATAATGAGCTTTACATCAGCGGCATCAATCCGGTGGGTGTCATAGGTGTAGAGCCCCTTCCTGGCGACTGGGACATCGAGGATGTCACTGTCATGGAAGAGGAACCAGAGGAAGTACAGGTCGAGGAAGAGGAAGAAGAGGTCGATTACGACGAGTCGGGGGAGGTGCTTATCGATGACTGAGGAAAGGAACAATCGGGCTGTCGCGAAATTGTACGACATCGCCGAGTCGATCTACGATCAGATCGAGAAGGGGCAGATCCCCCGCATGGTGCTCCCGCTCCGGACCAAGAGGAACATAAGGTTCGATCGGAGGACCGGCGTGTGGAAGTATGGAAAGGAGAGCGGTGCCCGCTCGGCCAAACGTACCAAGGGCGCGCAGATGCTGCTGCGTACCATGTACATGCTTGAGTTCATCCAGGAGATGATCAAGAAGAACAAGTCGTCCACCCTCAGGGAGATGTACTATATATCTGAGGGTTGGGAGAGGGGCAAGTTCTCCTCCCAGGACGAGTCCAACTCTCTCGCAGAGGACCTAGAGATCCTCACGGAATGCATGAGGGAGGACTTCAAGCTCCGTCCGGAAGAGGACGGCGCCAGGGTCATGGGTGATCTTACCATAATCGAGACCGATCGCAAGGGCAAGAAGAAGAGGATCAACTGCCGTGACGATGTGGGAGATTCCGGATACAGCATCCCCTATAACGTGGAGGAGGAGAAGGTAGAGCTGGAGTCCTCCAACGCACAATTCATACTTGCCATCGAGACAGGTGGTATGTTCGATCGTTTGGTCGAGAACGGCTTTGACGAGAACTACAACTCCATCCTTGTCCACCTCAAGGGGCAGCCTGCCCGCAGCACAAGGCGGTTCATCAAGCGCCTCAACGAGGAGATGGGACTTCCAGTCCTGGTTTTTACCGATGGTGACCCATGGTCCTTCAGGATATTCGCCTCCGTCGCCTACGGAGCCATAAAGACCGCCCACATCTCCGAATATCTCGCCACTCCGACGGCAGATTACATAGGAATCACTGCCTCTGACATAGAGCAGTTCAAGCTTCCCACGGACAAGCTGACGGATGTGGACGTCAGGGCTCTGAAGGCGGAGCTGAAGGATCCAAGGTTCAATGATCAGTTCTGGCAGGGTGAGATCGAACTCATGCTTGATCTCAACAAGAAAGCTGAGCAGCAGGCCCTGGCCAAGTATGGTCTCGACTTCGTCACAGACGAGTACCTTCCCACCAAGCTCAAGGATCTCGGCATGATCTAAGAAAGGGCTTCCTTTATCCTGCCGATCACGAATTCTCTGTCAAGGGTCGATAGGAAGTGACCGAGCCTTGGACCGGAGGTCCTCCCGATGAATATGCTGTAGAGGACCTGGAATGACTTCTTGGCACCCATTCCAGAGGATTTGGCACATTCGTATACCGCGTTATGTATGCCTTCCCCCTCCCACTCCAATTCTTCCAGCGAGGATAGGATGCACTCGAGGAATCCCTTTTCGCTATCATCGAGCTTCACCTCAGGAAGCTCATCAAGGATGTGGAACCTGACCATGTCGGGGGCAAAGCTGCTCAGCCAGTATCGGACGCACCGCGTCCTCTCGCGAAGCAGATTGATATCAGCATCCTCCATCTCCGCCAGATGTTCCGTCCTCTTCAGTATATCCAGAATGGATTCGAAATCGCTTCCTATCTGGACCACGCTCACTAAGTGGCGGTAGGGCACCTGAACAGGCATCCTTTCGCGGACCTCTTTAGGCTGGGCAAGCTGGTACGCCCGCAGCAGGTCCTCTTCCACCTCACTGCATCCCCTCGTGTAGTACAGTCTCTCATAACGGTCGTACTCGTCCACAGAGTCAAGGATACCCAATCCAGGATCGTAATCGATATGCCGATCTGGATTGTACCGCAAAACCAAGAAGTTCAACACTTCGGCTGGGGTGATCCTCAGAGCGTCTATCCCCGTGACAACCGAACCTGAGGATTTGTGCATCTGCCCCCTCCCCTTGAGCTGGATGAACTCGTAGGCAATGGGATGAGGCGGCTCTATGTCGAACACCTCCCTGGCGAATCTGACACCACTGTCATATGACCCGCCCGCGGCCGCGTGATCCTTTCCGAAGGGCTCGCAGGTGACTCCGAAGATCTTCCACTTGGCAGCCCACTCGATTCTCCATGGGAGCTTGCCATCGTTCTTCCTGATATCGGCCTTCTCCTCCTCTCCGCAAGGACAGTTGAAGGTCACATAGGGATACTCATAACCAAGGATCTCGACATCACCTGGAACGAAGCAGCCCCGACAGTCGCACCTGGGAGTGTAGGGGAAGAATGAGTCGGGTACATCTCTGCCTGTCACTTCTCTGAGGATTTCGATGACCTTCTCCTTGTGAGTGATAACGGTATTGATGGCCTCTGCGAAGTCTCCCTTCTCGTATAGTTCGTGGGTCCAGTGCACATCGCAGTGCACGCCCAACTCTTCCAAGGAGTCTAGAAATGGCTGGATGAAGTGATGGGCGTAGCTGTCGTGCTCGGAACAGGGACATAGAATGTGGCTCAGGGGTTTTCCCACCTCCTCCTCGAATTCCTCCGGGAGGAAGTCATACCTCTTTCGAAGCGGGTCAAATGAGTCCACCAAATAAATCATGCTCACGTCGGCCCCATTCTCTGCCAGTGCTTTTCGCAGGGCCTCGGCGGTGATGGATTCCCTCAGGCTCCCGACGTGTATGAAGCCTGAAGGGCTTATCCCGGTTGAGATCAGGTGTCTATTTCCCGTCTCAAGAAGATTCTTTGCCTCGACATCCGCCCAATGCATAATATCAGACTCCCGAACATTGAATCTACGTATAAAACCTTGTTGAGCAACGCGTCCGCCTTCATATAGGCGGAATTTGAACTTCGAATCCCAATGATTTCGAGTTGTGTTGTGGCCTATTGCTCAATATGGATTGATGGTACGACCTAGACAATGTATAAATAGGATGATGAGGGATTAGTGGCCGATGGCCAAGAAGAAAAGTGATGGTTTCCAGTCGGCCGCTGGTCTCATCAGATACTTCGATTCCGAGGACGACAAGGCACTCAAGATCAACCCCTGGTTCATCATTGGGACGTGTGCGGCCATTATAGCAATCGTAGAGTTGCTGAGGACCCTGTACCCCGCCTGATTTCTATTTTTAATATCTTGGTGGGGTAACAAGGTCGAATGCTATTGAATGGATTGGTTCTGGAATCTTGAACTGAACAATCCAGATTAATAGAACATGTCAATTGGACCACCGACATTCGTAATCGATCTACTGGTTCTTGACTACGGTCTAGGTTCGCCCGAAACGCTTATATTTAAGTCACTTAATCATCAAGAACATGGCATTCGCGTCATTTCACTATGAGAAGGCTTTCGAGGAGAAGGCAATAGAATATATCATGAACGCTGGCACCTCGTTGAATGTTGTCGAGAAGAAGTGGGGAAGAATCTCATCCAAGACTCAGGATTGGGCATGGACGAACGTCGAGGAGGCACTTTCCAAGCAGGACCATCTCAATGAAGAGCAGCAGGTCCGACTTGACGAGGTTAAAGCCAAGATCGGCAAATAAACCCAAAATTCTTCTCTAATTCGACCTTCTTAACGGGGAAACCCAACTTTACCCTTATTTTATTCTCAGAATAATGCAGAATAATCCAGGTCACAGATACGGATAAAAATTAAAGATTGAGGGCGTTGGATAGTATATCCAACGGCCCGTTAGTGTTTAGTTGACTATCCTGCAGTCGATAGCGATCTTACCGGGGGCCTTCCTCTGTTCCTGCCTGAGAATTTGGTTAGGCAGGTCGCTCAAGGGCTGGACATCCGTGCAGATGCCCTCGAATTTGACACCGATCTTCTTCGCCTTCTCCATGACGGCGATAGCGGTCCTGTACTCGAACCTGCTGTATCCCCAGTCACCGAAGCAGTCGACCTCCTTGTTGCAGAAGTCCACGTGCGGGTTGATCTTGGTCTCACCGGTGTTGGTGAAGTGACCCATCTCTACAACGGTTCCACCGCGCCTTACCAGCTTGAAAGCCTCGCTGAAAGCAGCGGGTACGCCCGTTGCCTCCATAACGCCGTCTGCACCGATTCCATAGGTGAGGTCAAGAATTGCCTCCACACGATCATCGGTTGTGGGATAATCGTTCATGTCGATGGTTGCGGTCGCTCCCATTTTCTTTGCCTGCTCTAGCCTAGCGGGAATGCTGTCGATAACAACGATGTTGTTCATTCCGTACACATTGGCTGTTACGGTGTGGCACAGTCCGATTGGGCCAGCTCCCTGGATGACGAGTGTCTGGGAAGGATCAATTCCCTCACCAAAGGCGGCGGAATCAGTTCCTCCAGACTGCATCCTCTTGAATGCTCGGGTCGCCACGGCCATGGGCTCCACAAGAACCATCTCCTTCTCGGTGAATACGCCCTTGGGGAACTTGAATATGGGCATCTGCGGCTGCAGATATACCCTCTCAGCAAAGGCGCCCCAGAAGTGAGGCGGCTCGTCGCACGAGTGGCCACTGATGCCTACGACCTCCATATTCATGCAGAGGCTCTCCCTTCCAGGAGTGTTGTGGCAGAACCAGCACTTTCCACAGGTTCCCAGGCAGCAGCAGATATGGTCGCCCTCCTCGAGAGGCTTTCCAGTGTAGTCGGTCTCAACTCCCTTTCCGAGTTCCTTGACGGTACCAAACCACTCATGTCCAAGAATGTGGGGCATGGGCACAGGAAGCCGTCCGTAAACCATGTGAGTATCAGTACCACAGACACCACAGAGACTGACATCGGCAACTACAGTGCCAGGGTCAGCCTTTGGTTCAGGATAGTCTCTCATTTCCAAGTAGTCCGTTGAACCAGTTTTAGTCAGAACCATTGCTTTTGGCATTAGTTCTCCTCCTGACCGTTAGTATTTTACTCAACAGTTATGAATGTTTCGACATACAGGGATATCATATGGACAAAAGATATCGAACTCGTTTCAATTCCGTCAACGAAATCCGAAAATGGTAGAGTTAATGAAAGGAATAAGGGGTTCAGTTTGAACGTATCTTTGAAGCGACGTACTCGGCGAAATCAACCACGGGAATGCATCCTTCAGCAGCGTCAGAGAGGTTCGTTCTGCAGAATGGACATGGCGTGATGACCATTTGCGCCTCGGTGGCCTTGGCCTCCTCAACGCGCTTCTTGGCTATATTGATAGCAAGATCATTACTGAAGCTCTTGACCCCGCCACCAGCACCACAGCACAGGGAGTTCTCCCTGCAGTGTTCCATCTCCACTAGGGTCGCGATGCGATCCAGCACCTTTCTTGGAGAGTCAAAGACCTTCATGTGTTTCCCCAGGTGACATGGGTCGTGATAGGTGACCACGTCCTCGCTCTTCTCGATGTTCAAATTTCCATGATCCATTAGGCGGTCTACGAACTCCGTGATATCCAGGACCTCGACGCCCTCCATCTCGTACTCCTCCTTGAGCGTCCGATAGCATCCTGAGCATGAAGCCACGATCGTCTTAATTCCAGCCTTCTTGAACTCATTTACGTTGTGATCTCGAAGTCCGTCGGCGGCGTCCAGGTAACCGGTCCTTCTCATCACTGAGCCGCAGCACCACTCATCCTCGCCCAGGACCCGATACTTGACGCCAGCAGCATCAAGTATGTCCATGGTCGCTATCACCGTCTCAGGTCGGCGGAAAGCGGCTGTGCAACCCATGAAGTAGAGAGTGTCGGCCCCATTATCCCGCTTGAACCTGTTCTTTTCGGCCGTGTCCGCGCCATAGGGGTTGTAGAATTCGTCTATCCGCTCCCTGAGCTTCTTGTGCTTTTCCGGACCGAATCCCATGTCTACAAGATCGGCTCGAGCGTCCTCGATGACATCTAGAGTTTTGATCCCGGCGGGGCAGCGCTCCATGCAATCCCCACAGGTCGTGCATTGGAAAAGACGTTCTTCGGCCTTTTCATTGACCTCGATGTCGCCATCAAGGATAGCCTTGATGAAGGTCATTCTCCCACGGGCAGAGGCGGAATCCCACCCCAACTCACTGACCGCTGGGCAGATGGCTTTACAGAACCCGCATCGTATGCAGTACTCTAGTGGTTCCCTGTGCTTCGACAGCCTCTCGAACTCGGTCATTGTTACGCCTCGAACAGTTTGCCGGGATTCATTATTCCCTTAGGATCAATGGCGTCCTTGATGCGCTTCATGATCTCAACGGCCACCTCTCCATGCTCTTCGATGAGCAGGTGCATCTTCTCGATGCCGATTCCATGCTCGCCAGTGATCGTGCCTTCCAGCTTGATAGCCATTCGATTGATGTCATCGTGAGCCTCGTGGGCCCTATGGCCCTCTTCGGGAATTCGAAGATCTGCGAGTATGAGCGAGTGCAGATTGCCGTCTCCGACATGCCCGTAGGTGGAGATGCGGAGATCATGCTTCTTTGCGATCTCGTTTATTCGGGTAAGTGCGGTTGATATCTTGGACAGAGGAACAACGATGTCGGTGGCTATCGGCCCGGGTTTGAGACGTACCTGAGTGGCATAAAGGCGTCTTCTTCCGGCCCACATCTGCTCCCTAGCCTTCTCCTCAGTGGCCATTTCGATACCGAGGCAGCCCTCTTCCATGGCGATCTTGGTAAACCTGTCAAGATCCCTGCTGATATCGGACATATCCTCACCATCCAGCTCGAGAAAGAGCAGGCCCTCTACATTTGGAAGGTTAAGATCCGTGGTCTCGTTCATCACCTCAATCGCTATGCGATCGATGAGCTCGATCGCCGAGGGGATGACGCCACTGGTGATCATTCTAGATACCGTGGATCCCGCCGCTTCAATAGTATCAAACCTGGCTACGGCGGTAGCCACATTCTTGGGAATGGGTTTGAGTTTCAATGTGATATCCACGATCACACCAAGAGTGCCCTCTGATCTGTTGAAAAGGTGAACTAGATCATAGCCAGAGGCACTCTTCATGACACCTTTTCCCGTCTTGAGTATTCGTCCATCGGGAAGGACGATAGTGAGGGCACGAAGGTAATCCGCTGTAATGCCGTACTTCACCGCCCTCATACCACTCGCGTTCTCAGCTACCATGCCCCCCAGTGTGCAGACTTCGCCGCTGGCAGGGTCAGGTGGGAAGAACAGTCCGTATTGGCTGAGGTACTCGTTGAGCTTGGCGAATATCATTCCCGCCTCCGCCCTGACCATGAGGTTCTCGATGTTCAATTCGATGACGCGGTTCATCCTTGTGAGGTCGAGAACTATACCCTTCTTCAGAGGAACACAACCTCCCGTGAGACAAGTGCCGGCTCCTCTAGGCACTACGGGGATCTCATGCTCATAGGCGATCTTCATGATCTGTGATATCTCTTCAATTGAGATGGGGCGGCACACAATATCGGGGAAAACCCCCTTGCCCACCGCGAACGAGTCCTTTGAGTAGCAGACCAGATCCACTGGATCAGTGGAGGCATTCTCTGCCCCTACGATGTCAAAAAGCCTATTGAGAATCTGATTGTCCATAATGACGGCCACCTAATGCATTCCACCTATGGGGAGGGAATATTTAATTTTGACCTGCTAAGCAATATTGTTATAAGCCTTTCCCAGCTATTTCATTGGTTTTCGTAATCATTAATGGACAACGATATCCATTCCGTGCTAAGAGCGCTGGAAAAAGCTAACGCTCAAGATCAAGAAAAATAAAAAGAAAGGAAAGGTAAGTTTGTTCTTTCCGCCTAGCGTCGCATGAACTTGTCTCTGTATGCGGTACCGATTGCGTCGGTGGCAATGAGCGCATCGACAAGGCGTGCCACGGTAAGCGGATATGGGTTGTTGTGTGCATACGGATGAGCAGGATTGCAGGTCGCAGAAGCGCACATCTCCAGATCATCGTAGGTTGTACCGATCTCAGCGAGCGTGGTCGGGAGACCAACGGTCAGGCAGAAGTTGATGACTTCCTCCAAGAGAGCCTTGGGCTGATTCTCCATGATCAGCTGAGCGATGGTACCGATGGCAACCAAGTCACCGTGCTCGGGCTTGGGAGCCTGGAATCTGCCTGGAGAGTTGGTAAGACCATCATGTATCGCATGGGCCGCAGCCAGTCCACCAGACTCGAATCCCAGACCAGAAAGCAGGGTGTTCGCCATAGCTACATTCTCGTACGCGTCGGTGATGGCCTGCTTCTCGTTTGCGAGCTTGGCCAGATATCCGTAGTTGATCAGGTTCTCGTAGCAGAACTGAGCAAGTTTGGTAGCGGCTGACGGAGGCCTTCCACCGTCGATCAGGGCGTTCCCCGAGTATGATATCGCGACGGCCTCTGCCTCGAACCTTGTCGCAAGAGCGTCACCCATTCCAGCAACGAGCCACTTCACAGGTGCCTGAACGGTCACATCTGTCGGCACGATAACAAGGTCTGGGCTCCTGTAGTAGAACAGAACCGCCTCAACGGCATGCTTCGCGTCATACTGAACCGACAGTGCGCTGCATGGAGCATCCGTGGATGGAATGGTGTTGATCAAGGCGATTGGGACCCCCGCACCGTACCCGGCGCTGGCCACTGCCTTCGCAAGGTCCATGATGGACCCGCCACCTACTCCCACAACGAAATCGGCTCCGACCTCTTTCACCTTCCCAGCGAGTCTGTCTATCTCGGGCTTGGTGCAGTATCGAACACCCTTCTCCACGTGGACCATATTTAGGCCGTGCTCAGCGAAGTCCGCTTTCATATCGTCTTCAATGGCGTTTATCGAACGTGTTCCACCGAGAACAAATGCCTTGGTACCGAGCAACTGCTTGCGTCTCCCCAGTTCTTTTACCGCGCCAGGACCAAAAACGTAACGGTTTGGCGCAGCCATCACCTTTATTCGGGTGTCTATCATCGGCAATTTTTTTTCCCCCTTTGGGTTAGATCAGCTCATTTCCAGTCGAGTTCCTGAGCTGATATGTTTTCCTCCATTGCAATAAAGATACGAACTGTATTAGTAACTTTCGGAGTGTCCCAAATTACCAACCTCGAACCTTCGTAGCATTTCTTCTGTAGTATGTAAAGTCAGTTGGATATTCGTAGGCCGTGATGGCAAGTGCTTGCCCGGTGGCGATTATTGGCTCAGTCGGAATTATGTTTAATCCAGTACTCAGCTATCTCCAAAGGCGTGGCGATCCAGACATCTCCCTTGCTCTTCATCAGCTTGACTATGCGATCAAGCATCCTCATCCTGGAAGGTCGTCCAATAGCCTGAGGATGCATCACGATGGTAAAGAGCCCTCCTTCCTCGCGAAGACCTTCGAACTCCTCGGACCAGATCTGGTAGACGGCTTCCTGGCTTGCGATCCCGCTCTGGTACTCCAGCGGGGGGAAGAAGTTGAACGCGAAGTACGGCCAATCCATTGTACACCAGTGGAAGGGAATCTCCACTATCCTTCCCTTATCCCTTTCGTGCACGTAAGGTCTGTCGTAGGCCATCATGTTGCTCTCGTAGACGAAACCCTCCTCGACCAGAATATCGAGCGTCTTGCTGCTGATATCAAAGGCGGGTGCTCTGTATCCCTTGGGTCTTCGACCGGTGATTTTCTCAAGGGCGGCCAGGCCCTTCTCCATCTCCTCCCTTTCGCCTTTTTCTCCAATCCTGGAGGGATTGAGATGAGCATAACCGTGGTGCCCTATCTCCATCCCCTTGTGGTCCATCTCCTTGACGAGATCTGGTCGCTGCTCGGCCAGTAGACCGGGCACGTAGAAGCATCCTTTGATCTCGTGATTCTCCAGAAACTTGAGAATTCTTGGAATGGCCACATTGGGACCATACTGACCTATAGAAAGTACTACAGGGTTGTACTCTCCGCCCTCCTGCACAGCACCCGTTCTCTTCATGATGTTCTTCCAGGAAATGTCTCCATCACAGTCGAATGTCAGGCATGCTGCGCACTTGGCTCCGTTCTTCCACATGATCTCACCGTTGAAGGAATACCACGTGGTGATTTATCTCGTTTCCCATCGTTGACTCGAGCATGCTTGATACCATGACCCATTTCCACTGGAATCCGAGAATGACGTGCAGAAACTCGAAGAGACCATTCAAACCTGGAAAATGGTGGATTGAAATACCATGAGCATCGTATTTGAACGTGGGTATGAGATCATGGTACTCGCATTCATATTGGTCGCCACAACCTCTTGCTCCTCTTATGAGGTCAGGGACAGACTCCTCAAAGTTGAGGCGGTGAAGGAAGCCCACGTTGTGTTCGGTCAGTACGATGTGCTAGTAAAAGCCGAGGTGCCTGATTCCGAGGTCCTTGGCAAGCTGGTCTTTGGGGAGATCAGGTCGATGGACTGCGTGATCAGTACGGCCACCCTTACGGTGCTTCCTTGAATTGAGAGGGGGAGTGAATGTCATGCGCATAGTGTTCACAGAACTGCTTGAGACCAGAGAACTGATAATCAATGCACTGCCCAAGGACGATCTGGTCATATTCGATCATCCGCTGAGAAGAGATGAATTAGTACAGGCCGCAATGGGAGCCGAGGTTCTGTCGGTGTTCATTTACACCGATGTCCCGAAAGAGGTCATTGATCAGCTACCGGATCTAAAGCTGATTATCACTCGGAGTGTTGGATTCGATCATATTGACGCGAAGTACGCACTCGACAGAGGGATAGAGGTCTGCCACGTCCCGGACTATGGAGCCCATGTGGTAGCAGAGCACGCATTTGCACTTCTGCTTGCGGCGGCCAAAAATGTGGTCAGGGCGGATTCTTACGTGAAGAGCGGTAGGAGATTCGACTTCGAACCTTTCCTGGGAACCGAACTCAGGGACAAGACCATTGGAGTCATAGGAACTGGAAAGATCGGAGCCGAGGTCATCCGTATGGCCAACGGATTTGGAATGAAGGTCGTGGCCTTCGATATCTACCAGAATCTCCCCCTTGCGGAGAAATATGGCTTCAGCTATACGAGCTTGGAGGACCTGTTCGAACAGAGCGATTTCATAACCCTGCACACACCACTTACCTCAGAGACGCATCATCTCATCAATTCCGATTCGATATCGAGAATGAAGAAAGGAGTCATACTGGTCAACGCAGCGAGAGGAGGACTCATCGACAGTCAGGCTCTGAAAATTGGTTTGGAATCAGGTCACGTCGCCGCCGCGGGAGTGGACGTCCTGGAAGACGAGGACGATATCGGAAGAGACCCTTTACTCAACGCCCCGAACTTTGTGATAACCCCTCATTCCGCTTTTTTCACAAAGGAGGCGCTGGAAAGGATAGCAAGGACCACCTTGGAAATAATCGATTCGTACAAGGAGGGCAAGATACTGAACCGGGTTCCGGCTGAATATCTGTGATCCAAGTTATTCGCATCATTAGGTCAAGGCTCTGCCAAGTCTTCTCCTGAATGTGTAGCTGAGAAGCGGAGGGGCCACTAGGGTGGTGATCAGTGACATTGCCACCACGATTGAGAACATGCTGTTGGTAATTGCACCGTACGATAGGCCGATGGACGCGACGATTATTCCCACCTCTCCCCTTGGCACCATTCCAACTCCCACGATGACTGCTGATTTTCCACCAAGCTTGATTGCTCCAAGACCACATGCAAAGAACTTGGTGGCGATTGCAGCAACCGTTATGATGAGCGCGAGGAAGGCGACCTCTCCAAATGAGGATACGTCAACGGAAATTCCAACGAACAGGAAGAAGAATGGAACGAGGAATTCGCTTATGGATTCGAAACCTTCCTTGCAAGGGGCAATGTCCTCCAACTCGGCGAATGTCATACCTGCCAGGAACGCCCCGATTATGGCGGCCAGTCCAACGAAGGAGGCGAGTGCTGATAATCCAAAACAGACGATAAGAGCAAGTGCGAGCGGGGAAATTAGATGCTTCTTCTTTTTCCTCTCCTTCCAGGGTGTGAAACGGTGAGGGGCCCACTTCCTGGCCCTGGGTAGAAACCTGGTGCCTATGAAGATGACGGCCAGGACGAACACCACTGCGAGTCCGGCCACGATAGCCACGTCCAGAAGGTTGAGTGTCCCACCAGCGGCCACGCCAACGACGATCGCCAGGACGATCATGCCTAGTATGTCATCGATCACGGCCGCTCCAATGATCACCTTAGACTCGATGGTATTGGTGAGATTCATGTCCCTGATGACGCGCGCGGTTATGCCCACGCTGGTGGCGACCATGGCCGCCCCCATGAACAATGCTTCCACAGGTTGATGGGTTGCTAGGTCTATGATCAGGTAACCTGCCGCGAACGGGACGATCACACCAAGCACCGCAACCATGGTGGCGGTCCTTCCAACCATCTTGAGATCGGAGAACCTCGTTTCCAATCCAACGGTGAATAGAAGGAATATCACACCGAGCTCAGCAAGGACCTGAAAGACCTCTAAGTCGGTCTCAAGACGAAGATAGCCGAATAGGATGGTGTTACCGATGATTATGCCCACTAGGATCTCG
>DATKXF010000114.1:0-6736 GCA_035529155.1 Methanomassiliicoccales archaeon
CCAGGAGATCTGCGATTACGTGGCCCTCATCGACCGCGGAAAGATGCTCGCACACGGATCGGTAGAGGACCTCACCCACATGACCCAGACCAGGCGGATCCAGATATTTCTTGTGGACCCGGTGGGCGGTCAGGTTGTTGAGGCCATCTCTCGTATGAATGGAGTTGAGAATGTTCTCCGTCCGACCGATGAGATGCTGGTGGTAGAATTCAGCGGCGATCCATTGAGCCAGGCAGCACTCCTTGAGGACGTTATGAAGCTTGGAGTGAGGGTATCCCAGTTCAAAGAGGAGGGATTGGCCCTTGAGACGCTGTATATGAACCTGATCAAGGAGTCGAGGTGATATCATGGAGTACGCTAGAAAAATCACGCCGCCATCCGACATCAACCAGATATTTCTCGTTGGTAAGTACGAGTTCCTCAAACACCTGAGGAGCAAACGCCTGTACGGGATCCTGGCTTTAGAGATAGTCATAATAATTCTATTCTTGGCGATCCCTCCCCTCACCGGCAATGATTACAATTCAGACCCGGCCGGTTTTGCAGGAAACTTCTACTCCTTTACATGGATACTATTGGTGATATGCGCCACACTCTTCGCGGGCGACTCTCTAGTATCGGAATTTCAGAACAGGACCGGATACCTCATATTCCCTAACCCGGTCAAGAGGGAGACCATCTTCTTCGGCAAGTTCGCCGCCACGGTGGCGATAACATTCGCTGTGGTTATTCTCTACTACCTGATCGTCTCAATCGCATGCCTGGCCATAACTGGAAGCGTGTCGGAGCTTACCCTGGCTTCCATGGGTCTTGCCTTGTTATTCGCGATAAGCGCCAGCGCCGTAGGTTATCTCATAAGTTCTATTATGAAGGGAGGGACGGGGGCGCTGGTGTTAACCTTCGCCTTCCTATTCTTGATACTGCCGATCGTAGACCAGGTATGCAGTGTTGCTTTGGTCAAGCCCAATTTCTCATTGGGCTTCATGGCGGGAGCGATCGGATACGTGATGCAGACCCCCTATCCAACTGACTTCATACAGGCCTTCCCGCCCCCACCTGCGGAGCCGGTAATCGAAATTGGAATGTACTACCCAGATCCAGTTCTTGCAGCGATCGTTGCCTTGATATACGCTGGCGCGGCGATCGCCATTGCGATCTTCTTCTTCAAAAGGAGGGAGATGTCCGCCTGAGGTGACCGGATGAAGATCGAGATCATCCACATAGGCGACGAGCTTCTTACTGGCGATATTGACCCGTACCCCAAAACCCTCATTGAAACGGTTCGAGGAAGGGGGGCCAACGTGAACCTGGTCACCGTGGTCAGGGACAACTACGACGACATCATGCGACTCCTTGAATCAGCGGAAGAGGCAAGGGTGGACATCCTGATCATCACGGGTGGGCTGGGACCCACCTTGGACGACATCACAAGACATGTGGTGGCTGATTTCCTCGGAACCGAGCTGGAGCTGAGAGACGACGCGGTAGAGTGGTTCATCGAGGCTGTCAAGAAGATGTATGGTGCCAAACCAGTTATGACCGATGAGAACATGCTCATGGCCATGGTCCCTGAGGGCGCAACGGCGCTCAGGAACATCACCGGAGCGGCGGCTGGTATCGACGCCCTCAAGGGTGAGATGCGAATATTCTGCCTTCCGGGATTTCCGAAGGAGATGCTCCCAATGTTCGAGGAGTACATCCTCCCGCTCATCGAAGGGGAGAAAACATTCGAGAAGGAGGTCCGGGGCAAGAGGGGCGAGTCCACCATGGCACCCTTGTTCCAGGAGATCGTCCGCAACTTCAGGGTCAGGATAGCCTCCCTTCCCACGGAGAACTGGTTGAAGGAGGGGAACCGCATCATCATCAAGGGTGATGACCCGGATGAGGTCGAGAGGGCGGCCATGCGCCTCCTAGAGTTGATTGAGGAATCGAAGGACGATTTCATCCTTGAATGACCGAACTCATTTTATTCTAACATCCAATTAAAGGGTCATGGCGGTCTGTCCCGAGTGCAGGGGGAGCGGGCTTGAGGTAGAGAAGATCGTGGTCGCAAACCACTCAAAGGAGACGACCTGGCCTCTTGGAGAGGAGCAGTATTTCCTCTGTGAGACCCCTGGTTGTGATGTGGTATACTTCACCGAGTCCCATTCCAGAGTTCTTAAAACAGAAGAGGTCAGGACCCGAGTCACCTTCAAGTGCGGTTCGGACCCAAAGCCCCTTTGTTACTGCAAGCAGGTGACCGAAGAGGATGTCCTTCGGGCGATAGCGGATGGTGCGAGCAACTTTGAAGAGGTCAAAGAGGCCACGGGCATCGGCGGAGGGGGTTTCTGCAAGATCACGAACCCAGCCGGTCGATGCTGCAGCAGGAATTACAGGCCGTTCATCATGAGGGCCCTCGAAGAAAGGGCGGAACAAGAATCTCGATGACCCCTATGATCCTCAGGATTGTCAATAAGGTACGAGAAAGAGCTCCCCATCGTGTGAGAACACTTTGACGGCGTCTCCTTCCACCTGGAAATCCTTTGGCTTTCTCAGCTCCACAATCCCATAGGTTATTGGATGCATGACCTGGATCTCATCCTCGCTCTCAGAAACGATTACCGCCTCCATGATATCCGATTCGGTTCCCTTTACCCGGACATTCTCGAGATCGTGGTTCTGCATGGTAACATGCTGGTGATCCGAAAGCTTCCTGAGCCGCGTGTTGGTGGAGGATATCCCCTCTACCTGGTGCAGTACTCCATCCAATGAGATTATGTCGTGCAGCTGGTATGCAGGGAGGCGCACCAGGAAGGTTATTCTGTACATTTCCCTCCCGTCCTTCTGACCGATCAGGGACGAGGATTCCTTGGTCTCGGCTCCGTATGCGGCTGCCAGCTCCTTGGATAACGACCGGCCAAGGTTGTTGGATGACAGGTAAACGTCCAAGCCGCCGTGAAGCTCCTCAACCTTTGAGATGAACAGTTCCCTGTTTTCGGAGGCTGCCCTTTCCACCATGTCCTCTATCTGCTCGAGGATCGACTCCTTTTCCTCACGGCGCAGAGATCGATCGCGACACCTTACCTGGAGTATGGACTCGAAGTAAGAGCCTTTGATCTTGCTGCACTTGGGGCAGGAGGCTCCTTTCACCCTGACGGTTGTCACCAGATGCTCGGTCTTGATGAGATCCTCCATCTGCAAGGTCATCTCGATCGAGACCCTGAAGTTGCTGGAATCCAGTGGATCGACGGCCACCTCGACCGATTTGATTTCTGAGCCGCGGCGAACATTGATCGACCTAACCGCCACCTCCGCCGCCGCATCCTCGATAGATTGGAATCTCTTCCACCTGCCGTCAATGAGGAACTCCAGGCAATGAGCGCACCTTGTCAGGTCAATGTACTCGTCGATCTCGGTGAACCTATTCCTCGACAAGAAACACTGGGCGCAAAGCGATTCGTAGGTGGCGCCCTCTTTACCACACTCGACGCAGAACATCTTACATCTTCACCAGCTGAGCGTGAGGTACCCCACCAATGTATAGAATGCAGTTCTCATCAATGAACTTGTGCTTGATCGCCAAGCCCACGGTCCTTTCACCCACGAGATTCGCCACGGTAGCATTGTTGAGCCTGTTGAGAAGAAGCTCCTCGCTGGCGTCCTCCCCCTCGTAGAACGAGGGCTTCACCTCCAGCTTGAGCTCTCCCTCTCTGAGAACATTGCCCAGGAGTTCCCTGTCGCATGCCGCCACCAGTATGTCCCCGCCCCGCTTGTGAATCCTTACAGTGATCGTGATCATCCCTCCATTGCCAGCCTGTAATACCCAGCATGGGGCTGGTAGATCTCGCCCGCCTCGCTGAGCTTCTTGAGCAGCCGCCTCATCTTGTCCTCCGCGATTCCCTCGCTCTCGGCCGCCTGGAGCAGGGCCTCGATGCTCACTCCCTTTGACCCTTCTGAAAGCTCCGAGATCAACTTCCTCAGCACGCTGATCTGATCCCGCTGAGAGTGTGAGGTGCCCGTAGCGATAATATCGATGTCGATCTGCCCCTCCTGACCAGCAATCTTCTTGAGATAGTACTCGACGATTCTCACCGCCCGCATAGCATCCTCTACGGACACGGTGTTGCTGAGCCTCGCGCGGGCGCTGGCTTCGGATATTCGGACGAAGGCCTCAAGCTGCCTAGCCGTTATTGGAACTGATCCCTGGTCCTCGCCCCCCTTCCTGATCTCCATATAGTAATCATGGATGATCTTAATGGCCTCCTCAGTGAACACAGGATAGATGCGCTTGGAATGGGCAACATACTTTCTGAAGAAGTCCACCGACCATGCTGGACAGAGTTCC
The DNA here is from genome assembly GCA_035529155.1 of Methanomassiliicoccales archaeon. GTDB lineage: Archaea > Thermoplasmatota > Thermoplasmata > Methanomassiliicoccales > JAAEEP01 > JAAEEP01. Next base: position 4,325 of record DATKXF010000114.1, read on the forward strand.
TGGGTCTCCTCCATGATCTTGTTGACTGGGACTCCGGGCATGTCCTCCAGATCGGTTTCTGAGTACTTCCGGATCTGCCCTCTCCAGTGCGCCTTCAATATGTGATTGGTGATCTGCGAGTCCCTCTTGGCATCCGGCTTGTCGGTCATGGCGAATATCAGGTCGAATCTGGACATGAGCGCAGGTGGAAGATTGATCTGATCTGCTATGTACTGGTGCTCCTCGAATCTCCCGTACTTGGGGTTAGCCGCACCCAGTATGGAGCACCGGCACTGTAAGGTGGCAGTGATTCCCGCCTTTGCCACCGAGATGGTCTGTGATTCCATGGCCTCGTGCATCGAGCTCCTGTCCTGATCGGTCATCTTGTCCAGCTCGTCCACGCATGCCACTCCCTTGTCAGCCAGTACCAGTGCGCCCGCCTCCAGGGTCCATCTGCCCTCACCAAAATCGTCCTTCACGGCCGCTGCGGTGTTGTGTACCAGGAAGCCATTGCCCAGGAAGGCGTGAGTGTTCTTCACCGTCAGGTCGTACACATATCTTGGGAGGTCATCCTCATAATGCATTATCTTGATTATAGGGAGCCATCTTGGTTCTTGATCGCCCTTGTAGCCCCTCCAATGCAACTCGTCTCCATCATCGAGCTCGTTGGCCTGTCGCCATCCCTCCTCTCCAGACCTGCGGGACCATACCTTTGTCTCGGCTGTGCACCTGAGCCATCGCTTTCCAGATGTCTCGAGTTCCACAAGAAACGAAGGGGTGTTAATCCGCCATATGGCCTCCACCTCTTCATGTACCACTTCCCCGCTTCCGTTGACGCAGGCTACCCTCGGACCGTTAATCATCTCCCGCTCTATGCCCTCTCGATACTCTTCGGGAAACCGCATCCTCTCCTCAACGAATTCCTCGATGTGGACATCCTCTCCGTCAACCAGAATGTGGGTGAGGGGCGAGACGCAAAGACCGGCCGCGGATGAGCTCTTTCCTGAGGCGTAGATGCCACGGGGAGCGAGGGTGGACATGTAACGGAGTAATTGAGAGTTGTGAACGATGATGTCCTCGGCTATGAAATTATGATGTTCTGGGACTTGGAGGTCGTAGACATATGGATCTTCGTATTTGATTTCCTCAATACTCTCGACCAGATCCCAGAATACGTCTGATTCTGCAAGTTTCTTGATCTTTTCTATATCGCTCCTATTTTGATCGCTGAGAACCTCGGAGGTCAGAGAGGTAAATCCTTGAGCGGCCTGCATGCTGATCCCACTATTTGGACAATTCCTCTCTAGATAGGAGACCCCGCTCTGGCTCATTCCAATGGATTCTGCCAGGGCTTCTTGACTCATATGCAATGATTCCCTGATCGCTGCTGCCTCATCCCAAGAAATGGCTCCCCGATATAGCCTATTTTCAATCGATTCGATCTGTTGATATCTCAACTCTAATCCAGTAACAATTCTAGAAAATGCATCGACCGATGGGTTCCTGTCACCGATCAAATAATGTGCCATGGTAGGCCTGGGAACTGGATAATCGTTCTGATACATCCTCAGGGCCCTTCTTGTTCGTTCTAGGTCCATTGCGGTATTGGGGATGACGTCGAGATTGGTGTTGAGTTCCAGCCCTTTGGAGACGATTTCACTCAATCTGTGCTTCTTATCCGGACTTCTAAAGGGTATCTTCTCTTTGAACTTCTCCACTTCCCCGCCGCTGACCAAGAGACGGTAATAGTATCGTTCCATGTAATTGTTGAAGAACCTCTTTCTCCTCGATTGAATACCCAATCGAAGTAGAAGGTGCTGGATATCCTTCAACAACTCAATGGATGAAGAGGGGATAGAGATCATTCTGGTGCCCTTTCTCACCGAACCTTCCGCATCGAAGAACCCCGAAATGGCCGATGCGATTTCCTCGTGGCTGCATCTAAAAAGGAGGTCAGGCATTTGCCTTTCAGGGGACGGTCTGTCCAAACCCATATTTGAAAGTAAAGTGCAGAATTCAATTCCGCTGATAACGACCTCAAACGCATTCTTTCCCGCATGGGGTTTCCGAATCGAGGGATTCATACCCATCTTCTTGGAAAGACCATAGACCTCGTCGAGAAGGGATCGATCGTTGTTGGTGAAGTAGGCGGTTGCCGTTCCATTCTTCCTCATCTGAACATGACCGTCTCCTATCATCAATCCGATTAGTCTCCAGAAATCTTCAACCTCGATCGAGGACATGTTCAATCGAGTGGGGTTGTATGATCGGGATTTTCGATATTCCATCTTTGATAAATCTTGCATCTCTCCGGGTATGTCCAATGATCTGGGCGTGGCGATGAAATCTCCTTCTCTCAGTTCTTTCGCGGGCTTGGGTCTGATCCCGCTCTTCCAAATGAAGAATGGATGTGTTGGGGTCACGATCAGCTCC
>DATKXF010000115.1:0-17031 GCA_035529155.1 Methanomassiliicoccales archaeon
ATGAGTTTTACCCCTGCCTCAACACAATCCAAGGAAATCTTTGACATAAAGTCCGTAATCAGGGCATTGAGCTGTTCCTTGGGAATCGTGTTTTCGAAATCAACGCTTATCTTTGCGCCATAGCCAGTGAAATCCTCTGTGATCATTGATTCACCATGACTTCAATGACATCATCAATATTGGTTCTTTCCGTGGCTGAGACCCGAATAATCTTTCCCCTGAAACCTATTTCTCTGAGCCTTGCCTCAATGCTGTCGATGTCGGTGCCGTTCATCTCATCAATCTTGTTCAAAACGATGGCATCTGCGGATGTGACCTGCTTCTCGAATGGAACACCCATGGTCTTAGAGATCTTCTCAAACCTTGCTACATCCATTACCACGAGGCTCCTAATGTATTCCAATGGAGGTCCGTGATAGGCATCCAATGTGTCCACGATCTGCTGTGGATGGGCAATTCCACTGGGCTCTATGACTATGAAATCAGGATGCATGTTGACGGCCAGTCTTTGGACCGTGTCAAGAAGGAATGATCCAAGTGAGCAGCATATGCATCCACCCTGCACCTCCTTCACGTCCAAGCCATACTTCTCCATTATCTTTCCATCGATGTTGACCTTACCGAAGTCATTCACGATGATGCCAGTTTTCTGACCCGTAACCTCATTCAATCTTTCGATCATTGATAGGATAAGACTGGTCTTACCAGACCCCAGGAAACCCGCCACGATGATTACCTTCATGAGCACACAACCTATGCCAATGGCTTGGCAATTAAACTCTAAAATCCTATTTAACTCTAAGTCAAATACCCTACCTCAGGTTGAAGTTGAAATATGATTAGACATTCACCCAATCAGCTGTAAAGCCAACCTTCATCCTCCTCGGAGTACAGGACCCTCATTTCTTTCAGTTCCTCCGAGATTCTTTGGTTGCGGCAATAACTGCATTCCACATCCTTTCCTAGCTTTCTCTTCAATAAAATCGTGCTCGAATCCAATTCTGCGATCGCCCCACATGTGCAGAATGCCTTGTTCATGGTTGATCGATAAAGTGATTTCCAACTTCCCTTATTCTCTACCGCGATATGTGGCAAAGCCTCAGGATCGGATATCCCTAACTCTGCGCCGCTTTCCGAGATGAGGCGGGGTTTTATTGCCTCGATATGCCTCTCGCTGTCAATAGCCTTAGCTATACCTTCATCAATATTCGTGGCCCTCCCCCCCGGTTAGACCTAGGACATGCTATGAAGCTTAACGCATCCCTTGCTCGGTACTACGTCCGACAAGCTTCCTTCCGAATATGAAAAGTAAGCCGAAGAAACAATTTAAACATTTCGTTATCGGCGTTGAGGAATCATACTCGATATGGATAGCATGAACAAGTGTGAAAACTATCTGGCTACATCAATTTTCAAAGACTTCGAATGGCTAAGATTATGGTCCGCATTTCGTAAGCTAATTTTTCGCATCGTAAATCTAGCCTGATTTGCAAGGGTTTCGGAAAATGAGTAAGGGTGCACGTTTATATCAGTCCTCTCACTCTGACCCCCATGCCCAATGGGAGGTTCTTCCGGCTAGCTTTGGACAAGGAGATCTTCAGCCTTGCCTGGCCAGTCATAATCAGCAATCTCCTGCAGACCGTCACCATGTTCGTGGACCTTATCATGGTCGGCCAGCTTGGGCATGAGGCTTTGGCCGCAGTGGGCCTGGGTGGACAGGTCCTTTTCTTCGTCTGGGCAATTGTGATGGGGTTAAGCACTGGTACCATCGCCATAGTGGCACGGCGATCAGGAGAGGGCGCGATTGATCGGGCCGACAATGTCCTGAAGCAGTCTGTGATTCTGGGAGTTCTAATATCCATTCCAATAGCCCTGCTGGGATCCCTCTTTGGCTACCAGATGCTCTCCGTCTTTGGTGCCGAAGAACAGATCGTTACCCTAGGATACGAATACATCTCAATATTGTTCCTGGCTTCCCCAGCTATATTCGTGTTCTTCATCGCTTCCTCTGCACTTAGAGGCGTGGGGGACACGAAGACTCCATTGTACGTCTCGGCTCTGCTCAACCTCATCAATTTCATAATGAACTACTGCCTGATCTTTGGTAACTTCGGCTTCCCTCAGCTGGGTGTGAGAGGAGCCGCCTTGGGAACGACGATAGCTTTCGTGATCTCCTTGCTCGTCTACCTGCTGCTCCTGCGTAGGAAGAGCAGCAGGATCCACCTCAAGAAGGAGGGGCCGTACTTCACCCTAGACACCATTCGCTCGATTCTCCACATTGGGACCCCATCTGCTCTTGAACAGGCGCTGATACAGTTCGGATTCGTGGTTTACATAGCATTCATTGTGTCCTTCGGAACGGAAGCCCTGGCTGCTCACAATATCGGAGCGAGAATTCAGTCCCTGGCATTCATGCCAGGATTCGGATTTGCCATCGCAACCACGACCCTGGTGGGCCAAAGCCTCGGTTCGAGGAACCCCGATAAGGCTGAGAAGAGCGGCTGGGAGGGTTCGAAGCTTTCCCTCATTACTATGACCTCAACGGGCTTACTTATGGTCATTCTGGCCGATCCCATATCAAGGCTATTTGCAACCGATAGCACGGTTCTCACCCTTTCCAATGACTGGATCGTACTCTTAGCTCTGGCAACTCCTGCCGTCGGGATACATTTCACCATGGCCGGTGGTCTCCAGGGAGCGGGGGATACCAGATGGCCGCTTTACGTCTCGTTCATCGGCCTATACATAGTCAGACTGCCCCTTGCCTACTTCCTGGGATTCATGACGCCCCTGGGCGTACAAGGCGTCTGGCTCTCGATGTCTCTGGAGTACTATGTTCGTGCAGCGATAATCACGAATCGATTCAGAAAGGGGAAGTGGAAGAAGATATCTGTTTGAATTAGAGCTCATCCTTTACCGTTGAGAAAGATACGCAGGTGAGCGTTCCGCCCACACCTTCCATCCCACGAATCTCGTCTATGACCAAGGATCCGATGCTCTCCATGCTCTCTCCCCTCATCTTCACCATGATGTCGTACTCACCCGATATCAAGTGAACCCCGAAAACGCCGTCCAGCATGGAGATCTTGTTCGCAAGGTCTCTCTGAGATACAGAGGATGTGGGGAGGAATGATACCAATATGAATGCGGTCACGGGCATGCCGAGCTGGGCGTAGTCCGAGATGACTGTGAATCCCTTGATCACCCCTTTCTGACCCATCTTCTTGATCCGCTCGTGCACGGTCGCTCTAGGTATGGTAAGTGCGTTCGCGATCTGGTTGGTACTCCGCCTTGAATCAGATTTCAATTCCCTGAGAATGGCCAAGTCCTTCTCGTCCACCATCATCACCTTAATGTTATACTGGTAGAATAATCCTTCCCATGACAAAAAGACCCTTATTGAATGGATATTTGCGATGAACGGATAGAAAATGGTATTATAACCGGATACGAATAATTAATTGCACGATGAAATCCTTGGAAGACCTTCTACCAGATGCTAGGAGGAAGTGGTTATTCTCAAAGCTAGAGAGGATAATGCACCGAATCGAGCAGGGTAACCTTCCCATGGTCATCAGTGAGGTCTACCTCTTCGGATCCTTTCTCAAAGATGAAGAATTTCCCAAGGACATTGACATCCTTGTTCTTTACGACACGAACAAGACTGCAGAGATGTACGAGCACACGGACAGCAGTGGAAGGACACATTGGATGATGTGGGACCTCAGGACCTCCCCATCACGCCTGAGGGGGCGCTTGAAGAAGAACTCCGAGAGAAGCGTTGACCTCAACATCTGCCCCACCCTGGAAGCCTTCCAGAACGATCTTGAATACGAGATGGATATGTGGCTCAGCATTTGGACGCCTGAAGATAGGGACTGGAGAGGCAGGCTCTTCAATCACTTCCTCTCGATGAGGGAATGACCTCGACCTCGATATCGATCCCCTCTCTCACGCTCTGGGTCACGATGCAGTAGTCCTCGAAAACGGCGATGCACCTCTTCGCCCTTTCCAGGTCGTCGACCTCGGGTTCCAACTTGAGGCGTATCTTGGTGAAGCGAAGTCTACCGCCCTCGTTCCTTTCCACCTTGGTGAGGATCTCTGCCTTCATGTGTCCAGCCTCTACCCTTGAACGCTCGAAGCAGAACAGAAGCGATGCGGACATGCAGTGCCCCAGGGCTGCGGCCAGCATGTGGCCCGCATGTGGATGTTCTCCACTCCCCAGAGGCTTTGGTTCTGACATCATGACAGATTCCATTCCATCTTTGAATCTGACAATAAAGTCATAGCCCGAGACACTTTCAACCTCTACCCTGAACTCAGTCTCCTTCATCGGTGGGTGAAGAGCTTGTAGGTAGAAAACTATAGCTCCACCTTTGCGAGCTGCTTGAGAACATTGGCCCTCAGTTCCCTTGGCGAGAGAGGTTCGCTGACCCTCTCTCCCGACTTGAGGAGCATCTTCTCCGGCGCCTCCATTTCCGTCCCGCAGGGGTCGCAGACGGGCATCTCCTCCGTGCCGAAGGGCAGGACCGAGAACTCCAGGCACTCGGGACACCTGAAGACTAGCTTCCTTCCACCCAACTTGCCCCTCTTGGCCACAGGATTTCCATTCCTCTCCACTATGTCCATGGCGAAGTCCACTGTGGGGGCGTTGCTGATGCTGGTACCCACTCCGAAGCCGTCAACCGGCACATCGGAAAGGGTAAGTATTTTCTTCTCATCCAGGCCGCCGGAGGCTATTATATCGACATGTTTGTAGCCACGGATATCCATCTCCCAGCGGACCTCCCTGATCAGTTCTGGAAAGGAGCCTCTTCTCGATCCAGGAGTGTCGAGTCGCACCGCACTCAAGTCCTTAATCGATTCGCAGGCCAATATGGCGTTGGTCTTCTCATCGGTGTAGGTATCTATTAAAGCGACCCTGGGAACATCCTTGTCCACAACCTCGTCGAATGCCCTATACGCCTTCTCTTCGTTTCCGAACATGACCATGAGAGAATGGGGCATCGTTCCCGAGGGTTTCTCACCAATGGTATCGGCCCCAATCAGAGAGGACACTCCATCGCATCCCCCGATGAAGGACGCACGGTCCAGAGCGGGTGCCAGGAATGGATTCATCCTCCTTATCCCAAAGGCGATCACCCTGCGATCACCAGCTGCCCACTTGCACCTTGCCGCCATGGTCGCTACTCCGGACTCGTGGCACATGAAGCCCAGGCATGGGGTTTCGTAGACGCAGTAATCGGAATAGGCTCCGTTGATGGTAAGCACCGGCACCCTGTTTCCCCGGATGTCCCTTGCCCTGAACACCGTTCCTTCGGGTAATCCCCACAGATCGATGTTCCTTCCCTCGAGTAGGTTGACCACCTCTTCAGCTCCACAGAGAACCGCCCAAGGCCAGCCGTTAGGCAGTGAGCTGACGGTGAACTCGGAGAGTGCCGGCTCCCCCAACATGCCCTTTACCTTGAGAATCTCCATGGTCCGAGAGAAGTAGACGTCGGTGGTGAGACCTTGCATCAACTCCTTCTCGCTGGCGACGAAGAAGCGCTTCAGTCGATCACCTGCTCCAGGTCCACGATCTTCGCCCGGTAAAGATCGGCCATCTCCTTCAGAGCACGCTCCTGTAATTCGTCCGAGACGGTGTTCACACACCCCCTCGGGATGATGGTTTTGAAACCATGGAAGAAAGCATCCGCTGCTGAGTGCCTGACACAGATGTCGGTTGTCACACCGACAAGAATTAGGTTATTGACCCCTAGATCTTTGAGCAGCTTCTCCAATCCAGTATCGTGAAAGGAGCTGTACCTCGATTTCTCGAGGAAATAATCTTCAGGATTGGGTGTCAGATCGTCAATGATCTGAGAATCCTCAGTTCCCTTCATTGCATGCTCTCCCCAGACCTCGAGTTCCGCATCCCCTTCCTCGTGAGCGTCCATGAGGAAGACCACCGGGATCGATTTCTCCCTGGCATATGATAGGAGCCTCTTGATGCATGGTATCACTGATTGCGCCCTCTCGCCTCCGAACTTCCCGTAGACGAACTCATTGATCATGTCGATGACCACAACGGCCGTGTCCATATGATCTCCATCTAATAGAATCTACGCTGGCGATTAAAGCCTTTTTCCCAGTTTAGTGATTTAGGTGTTCAGGGACCAATCATGGACGGTATGGCTTCATGGTGAACGCATCTTTTCCAGGATACACTGCCCGTGAACCCAGGGCTTCCTCGATCCTTATCAGTCGGTTGTACTTGGCGGTCCTCTCCCCTCTGGCAGGCGCTCCCGTCTTCAGCTGACCCGACTGCAGCGCCACTACTATATCGGCGATGGTAGTGTCCTCCGTCTCACCAGACCTGTGGCTGACCACCACGTTGTAGCCAGCTGCAAAGGACAGGTTGGCCGCTTCGAAAGCCTCGGTGAGGGTACCTATCTGGTTGACCTTGAGCAGAAGGGCGTTGCCAGCCCCTAGAGAAATTGCTTTCTTCACCCTCTGGGGATTGGTGACGAAGAGATCATCGCCAACGAGCTGTACCTTGTTTCCCATGCGGTTTGTCATATCAGTCATGGTGTCGAAGGCCTCCTCCTCCACCGGGTCCTCCAAGCTCACCAGGGGGAAAGTGTCCACCAGGTCATCGTAATAGTCAACTATGCCTGCCGGGTCCAGTTCCTTCCCATCGACGGTATAGATCCCATTTGAGAAAAATTCGCTTGCGGCGGCGTCCAAGGCCATCAGCACATCCTTTCCGGGCACGTATCCAGCGGACTCTATCGCGCTGCTTATGACCTCCAGAGCTTCCGGTGCAGAGTCCAGCGGGGGAGCGAAACCTCCCTCGTCACCGACGTTGATCGCCCCCTTACCGTAATTCTTCTTCAGAATGCCCTTGAGGCTATGATAGACTTCGGCGGCCATCCTCATCGCTTCCCTGAAGTTTCTGGCGCCGGTTGGTGCGATCATGAATTCCTGAATCTTAAGATCGCTTCCGGCATGCTTACCGCCGTTGATGATGTTCAGCATGGGTACTGGCAGCACCCTGCTACCGGGTCCAAGGTGTTCGTGGAGCTCTACTCCTTTGACACTGGCCCCGGCGTGGGCACACGCCATTGAGACTGCGGTCATGGCATTTCCCCCGAGTTTGGACTTGTTGGGGGTGCCATCCAGCTCGATCATGGCCCTGTCAAGGCTTTCCTGATCGGTGACATCCATCCCGACGAGGATGCTGGCAATCGGGCCCTTGACATTTGCCACGGCCTTTTCTACGGCCTTTCCCATGAAAGTGGAACCGCCATCCCGTAGCTCAAGGGCCTCGTAGGTACCGGTAGAAGCACCAGAGGGCGCTATGGCCCTAGCAATAACATCCTTCGTGAAAACCTCCGCCTCTACAGTGGGGTTACCTCTGGAATCCAGCACCTGTCTGGCCCAGACCTTAGTGATCTCGATATCTCCCATTTGGAATGTCTCCCATACTGGAATATGAGTGTCAGCCCTGCCCAAGTTCGGAGAGATTCTCCCCCTCTACGATGTAGTCCCGTGTATCGATCATCTCCATGTTCCTCTCAAACAGGGCCATCTCCCTGATGTCAAGGATGCGGGGATCTACTGAGATCAGCAATCTGGATTTGTACTCCATGACCGCTTCGGAGATGTGGTGGATCATTCGAAGGACCTTCTCAAAATCGTTGTTGACTATCAGGAACTCCAGGCCGTCGATGAGGACGATGCTCTCCCCGCTCTTCTCCACGAACCTGATGATGGTGTCGCTGAGGATCCCGATGTTCGTGGGATTCACATAGACCTTGCCCACCTTGTTGCTCAACCAGATGATCGGGGTCTTCTCCAGTCCCCACCTCGATCTGATCATTCCCGGATGTTGTCTGGTCACGCAGAGGCCTTGGATATCATGTGTAACCTGGTCCACGAATACCTCGAACGATCTGACTGGTTTCTTCTCCTTCACGATGTATCCGAAACCTCGCCTGACGCTGTACTTCATGGCAGAGGAGTCCAGGCGTTCCTTTCCCGTGGGTGTCTCCGCATTGGCCTTGGATTTCCCGAACATCCTTGAAATGAACCCGGGTTTGCTTTCCTCAACGACCACGACTTTAGGTTCCTCGATCGGTTCCTCCAGAGCCCCTTTGAGTCTTTCGGAGAGCTCTCGATTGCTGAATGGTTTCCTGATGTAACCGGAGACCACGTCCTGTAGGCCGAATATATCCGTACCCACGTCCGTGGTAGCGGTCAGCATCATGACCTTGATCTCATCCGTGAGGCCCTTTTCCTTGAGCTTTCTGAGGACGGTCCACCCGTCGATGTCAGGCATGTTGATGTCCAGCAGGATCAGGTCAGGATGCTCTTGTTCCACGCTGTCCAGGCATTGCTGTCCACCGGTAGCGGTAATCGGTTGGTAACCGCTGCTAGCCACCAGCTCCGATACCAAATCAAGAACATCCTCGTTGTCGTCGACGATCAAGACTCTTTTCATGTCCTCACTTCAATCGATTGTGGACTATCAGTACTCAGTAACTGAAATAGGTCAGGTCAACATAAAGTTGACGTAAATTTCTTTAAGGAAGGAAAATCTTGTGACAAGAATGGGTGAATAGGATAATTGAGGGGGTTTGCCTAAGCCTTCCGGCTTTCTTTGGCCTTGGGTCTAAGGTTGGTGTACCCGCACTTCCTGCAACGCGTGGCCTTGGGAGCGTTCCTTGCGTTGCACTTCATGCAGATTTTCTTGTTTAGAAGCCTCTCATCAGCCTCTTTGAAACGTGCCATGATACTACTCTCAGCCCCCTTGAATAAGAAGGTTATATAAATATGTTGGTGCGAGATGCCATTAGTCCAGGTTGATTTTCTCGCCAATAAGCACAAGATGAGCTAGCAAAGCCTCCAGCTGGATACGCTCATTTCCCCCTTCCACGATCCGGAACTCCACCTCTCCCGTCTTGTCGATGAGCTTTACCTTCTCTATATCGGGTATGCTCAGATCGAAGAATGTCCGGTGAATCTGCTTGATGATATCTTGACCCGATAGCCCATAGGTTATCATGATCTCATCCAGTATCGTCCTGGCCTCTATGAAGTCGCCGGATAAGGCAGTCTCGAGAAGGGACTTCACCTCTTCTGGCCTGGCAGTACCTGTGGTCCGGTAGACCACCTCTATGGTGATGTTCTCTCCTAGGGAGGCAGCAACCTGCAAGGAGTTCACAGCTTTCCTCATGTCTCCCTGGGCGACATGGACCATCGCCTCAAGTGCTTCTTCCGTGATCTTAGCTCCCTCATTCTCGGCGATCATGGCCAGGTAATTCATTATGGCCTCTTTGGGCAGGGGCCTGAACCTGAAGACCGCACACCTAGACTGAATGGGATCGATGATCTTGGAGGAATAATTACAGGAAAGCACGAACCTGCAGATGCGACTGTACTTCTCCATGGTCCGCCTCAGCGCTGCCTGAGCGTCCGATGTCAGGGCATCAGCCTCGTCCAGGAAGATGATCTTGAATCCTTCGCCCCCAATCGGGGAGGTGCGGGCGAACTCCTTGATCTTGCCCCTTACTACGTCGATCCCTCTCTCGTCAGAGGCATTTAGCTCTAGGAAGTTCTGCCGCCAGCCCTCACCAAAAAGCTCCTTGGACATGGCCAGGGCACAGGATGTCTTTCCCGTTCCAGCCGGGCCTGAAAAAAGCAGATGAGGGAGATTGCCGGTTTCCGCATAAGCCTTCAGGCGATCTACGATATCCTTCTGACCCACTACCTCATCAAGGTTCTTGGGCCTGTACTTCTCTATCCATATCTCCCTCATGTGAACCCGCTGCGCTTTATGGATTAGAGGGTAAAATAACTTTAGGATAGGTAGAGAGAAACTGCAGACGGCAGATAAGTCTTCGAAACGTGCTGTTCATTGCACAGGGCAGCGGCAAATCCTTATAACACAAATCTGCCTAGTCGTGGCGTGGTCAAGTGCAGCAGGTGCGGTCTCAATGCCGTGACTTTCATCCGTTACAACGGCACCCATCTCTGCCATCAGCACTTCGTGGAGTATGTGGAGAAGAGGGTGAAGAGGGAGATCCGGAAACAGCTCTCGATAGACGGCCCAATGAAGATCGCGGTCGGCCTCTCCGGAGGAAAGGACAGCTCTGTGGCATTGGTATTGCTCAAGAAGATTCTTGAGGACAGGAGGGACGTTGAGATCCATGCCATCTCAGTCGACGAGGGCATTGAAGGCTACAGGCCTCCTAGCCTTGAGAAAGCGGCAGAGCTCACCAGGGAACTGGGCGTGCAGCACCACATCGTGTATTTTCGAGACGAGTTCGGGACCAGTATGGACGCCATCGCCCCCAGCTCAGGTTTCAGGACTCCCTGTACGTTCTGCGGGGTGCTCAGGCGGAAGTGTCTCAACAAGAAGGCTATAGAGATCGGAGCCGACGTCATCGCCACCGGCCTCAACCTGGACGATACCGTGCAATCGATCATGATGAATTTCACACGGGGTGATGTAGAGAGGCTCGCCCGCCTTGGCCCGCATGTAAAGGTCCAGTCGGGCCTCATACCCAGGATCCAGCCGCTTCGCTCCATTCCAGAGAAGGAGTCCTACCTGTACGCGATGCTGGAGGGGATAGGGTTCTCTGACGATGAATGCCCTTATTCTGACCCGGCTTTGAGGAACGATTACAGGGAAATCATCGATTCGCTGGAGAACCGAAGCCCCGGCTCGAGATTCTCAATCCTGGCCAGCTACGATGCGATCGCACCATTGTTAAGAGAGAAATATCCACCAGCCAAGCTGAAAAGATGCGAATGCGGCGAACCCTCTCTGGGGACTAGATGCAAGGCGTGCGAGCTTCTTGATGAGTTGATCGGCGTGGATCAGACGAAGTCGTGATAGTCGTACGCGCCTCCCTCTGTGAAGCAGTACTTCACTGTGGTGAAGTCCTTCTTGAGGGCTTTGACGTCCTCCCTCACTAGCTTGGGATTCTCCTTCTTCGCCACCACACGGTAGATGAGGTCGGCAACCTCCTTCATCTCGCTCTCTTTCATACCCACACGGGTCAGTTCCTGGGAGCCCAGTCTTATACCCGAGGGCTTGACTGCGCTCATGTCTCCCGGGAGCAGATTCTTGTTGGTGATGATGTTCGACTCCTCCAGATCACTGGAGGCGATGACCCCGCCACCGTGCTCGGAGACATCCACAGCAATGGTGTGAGATTCGGTGAAACCCTTGTGGGGACAGAGAACTCCCATGCCAAGCTCGAAGAGCGCTTCGCCGAGGGCTTTGGCATTCCTGATCACCTGATCTGCGTACTGCTCCGCGAACACCTCTTGCTCGGCAAGGGTGATCGCAAGAGCGGCCATTGCGTGCAGATGGTGGCTGCTGGTCACGCCTGGGAAGGCCGCCCTCTGGAGGTTCTTCTCCAGCTCATCATCGATATTGTGGGCCAGTAGAATGCCGTGGTTCGGTCCGGGGAAGGTCTTGTGGGTACTCGCCGAGATGACGTCGCACCCTTCCCTGAATGGATCTTGGAACCTCTTACCTGCGATGAGCCCGAGCACGTGGGCGGCGTCGTACCAAACCGTGGCATCGATCTCATGGAAAGTGTCCTCCAGCTCTCTGAGTGGTGTGGGAAAAAGGAAGACGGACAGGCCGAATTGGCAGACCTTGGGCCTGTGCTCCAGCAGCACCTTCCTGGTCCCATCGATATCGATGTTCATGTCATCCTCGTTGAAGGGGTAGTTGATGGACCGCACACCTCTTATGCCAAAGGCACCGAACTTCGCTGTTGAGATATGAGCGCCCTGTGCCAGGGCTGAACATGAGACCAGGTCCCCAGGCTTAATTAGGGCGAAAAGGACCGCGATGTTGGCCACCGTGCCCGAAGTCGGTCTGACATCGGCGAACTGGCAGTCGAAGATCTTTCGGGCAAGCTCGAGGCACTTGAGCTCGACCCTGTCGACGTAGATATTTCCCATGTAGTAGCGCTTTCCTGGCAATCCCTCTGCATACCTGTCGTGGAAATCGGATACCATCATTTCCTTGGCCAGGGGGCTCATCACGTTCTCGGAGGCGATCATGGGAAGCGACTCCTCGAACCACTTGTTGTGGGCCTTAACTTGTTCCCTTATCCAGAAAGCGTCTTCCTTCATTAGTTATCGGGCACGACATTATCAATCTGATTATAAAAGTTGTTGGGATTTTCGAACACTGTCCAATAGGACGGTTCGATTTCTAACCTGGCGTGAAACACGATCCTTTCAGGCGGACCTGAACATCCTTCGCTTCAGATCCTGGATTGACTCCACTGGCAGAGGATCAACCCCATTCAGCATCGCCAGATAGTACGATACGAAGTCCCCCACCATTATAGCCTCTATGAGGTTATGGATCCTCGTTTCCTCTGCGAAATCCAGTACCACTGGGGATTTCCACCCCTCATTCAGGAAGTCAATCGTCACTGACATTGCCTCCCCAGTCAAAGGATTGTCAGTCTTTGATCTCAGGAAGACGGGGCGGCAGCAGGTTTCCTTGGTTCCTTCCATCCATCCCACTATGTGGTTGTGGTTGCACTCGGGAACCTCCCCAGTAAACGCCATCATCTTGGAGTTCTCGTTTATCTGGGTATGCCATCTCAAGGCGGCTGACCTCATCTCGCTGGCGGCGTAGATGACCGGAACGGTCCCCTCGAGGTCGAAAGCTGTCCTCTTGGCCAGATTCTCCTCCGTGGGAACATCTGGAACAAATGTTTCCTGGAACTTCTTAAGAGGTTCGACCAGGCGTGCCATATTGCTCGCGATAGGGATGATCCCAGCCCTTTCAAGAACGCAAGCCGTCGATCCCAGGAGATATCCCAAGGCGGCCCTGGGCTGATATCCCTTTGGAACCTTGGTATAAGGGATGCTCTCCCTCTCGCAGACCTCCATGAGCCTTCCTCCAGAGGTGACGGCAACGATGTTCAATCCCTTTCTCAGGGCGGTGTCGATGACCGTCAGCACCTCCTGGGTGTTTCCTGAGTAGCTAACCGCCACCAAAAGGGTCTCTTTGTCCACCCATCCCGGAAGTTCTATCCCTCTGACCACGGACATGTGGCATTCGGACTCGCGAATGACGCAATCCGAAAGTATGTCTCCGCTGATGGCAGAGCCGCCCATCCCGCAGAGGCAGATGCTCTTTCCTGTGAATTCGACATCAACCTCTGAGCACAATGAGGAGGAAAGATGATCGGGGAAACCGATGATCTGATCTATCATCCTACCGCCGTCGATCTCGGACATCCATTGGGGATTGTCCAGGATAGAACTCATGCTTGGAAGAATGTTCCCAGGTATTAAATCTGTTCCACAGACATTATCGCAAGCGAGAAATTATCGGGGTCCCTGAGTTTCCCGAATTTCGGGATGCTTCTGCACAACATATACCAATTTAACTGTATTTGCACAAAACCCTTTATATCGGTTACTATTGCCAGATAGGCGAGGGAATATGACAACCAAACTTGAAAGAGCCCTGGAGGACCTGAAACAGGGCAAGATCGTTCTGGTATACGACGCTGATGATAGAGAGGGGGAGACCGACATGGTCATTGCCTCCGAGAAGGTCACGCCAGGCGTTATCAGGACACTCCGCCATAACGCCGGAGGGCTCGTCTGTACAACATTGCACGCCGATATCAGCAACAGGATAGGACTCCCCTTCCTCGCCGACGTTTTCTCATCGGTCTCCGATGAGTACCCGGTCATGGGGCTGCTCGCTCCGAACGATATACCCTACGACACCAAGTCCGCGTTCTCCATCACCATAAACCACAGGAAGACCTTCACGGGCATAACCGATTCTGATAGGGCACTCACCATCACCGAGTTCACCAAGCTCGCGGACAAGGCCATGGACCACACGAACGGTTGGGCATCGAGGGAACTGGGGAAGAACTTCAGAGCCCCCGGGCATGTCATGTTGCTCAACACTTCCAAGGAGCTGCTCTCGAGCCGGACGGGGCATACCGAACTATCGACCGCAATGATGGTCATGGCGGGCCTAACCCCCTCCGCGACGATATGCGAGATGATGGGGGATGATGGAAAAGCCCTATCAAAGGAAAAAGCTAAGGAGTATGCTCGAGAATTCAACCTGGTGTTCCTCGAGGGGAAGGAGATCACAGAAGCTTGGAGGAACTGGAAGGAGGAGTGAGATGGTTCGAGTAATGGCCTCAGGTGTGTTCGATATTCTTCATACTGGACATATTCATTACCTTACTGAGGCAAAGAGCCTGGGCGACGAGCTTTTCGTGGTGGTTGCCACCGACAATACCGTCAGGAAGAAGAAGCACGAGCCCATCACTTCGGAAAGTATGAGGCTGGAGCTCGTCCGCAGCCTCAAGCCCGTGGACTACGCGTACCTGGGTCGGGAAGGCGACATCTTCGATATCGTCAAGGAAATCAAACCGGACATCATCGCCCTTGGTTACGACCAGCACTTCGATGAGGAGTCAATCGTAAAAGAACTCAAGGAGAGAGGACTTGGTGTGAAGATCGTCCGAATCTCCGAATTCGATCACGATCTAAACGGTACCAAGAAGATCATACAGAAGATCGTGGACTGGTATACATTCAAGAAGAAGATGGACAAGACAGAGGGTGATCGATGAAGCTCATTGGGATCGTGGACACTACCTTCGCCCGTTACGACATGGGCTCCGCAGCAGCGGATGAATTGAAAGGATTGGGTACCGGTTTCAAGATCATCAGGAGGACCGTTCCGGGAATAAAGGATCTGCCGGTTGCGGCGAAAAAGCTCCTCGAGGAGGAGAGATGCGATATCGCCATGGCCCTTGGCATGCCCGGGAAGGTCGACAAGGACAAGGTGTGCGCCCATGAGGCATCGCAGGGCATCATCCAAGCCCAGCTGATGACCAACAAGCACATCATAGAGGTCTTCGTCCATGAGGACGAGGCCGAGGACGAGAAGACCCTCGCCTGGCTCATGGACAGGAGAGCGAGGGAGCACGCCCGAAACGTCTACGATCTGCTGTTCAGGCCTCAGGATCTGATCAAGAACGCGGGCATGGGGCTAAGGCAGGGTTTCGAGGACGTGGGACCTGTAATGGGAGGAAAGAAGCATGGCTAAATACAAGGTGGGAATCGTGGTCTCGGAGTTCAACTTCGACATCACCTCGATGATGCTGGAGAGAGCACTCGCACACGCAGAGTTCTTGGACGTGGAGGTGCCCAAGGTGATAAAGGTGCCGGGGGTCTTCGATATGCCCTTGGCCATCAAGAAGCTGCTGGATGACAAGAACATCAATGGAGTCGTGACCCTTGGATGCGTCATAGAAGGGGAGACCGAACACGACCAGATCGTCATTCAGCACGCCTCCAGGAAGATAATTGACCTCTCCGTGGAGTACGGGAAGCCGGTCACACTCGGCATAAGCGGACCGGGGATGACAAGGCTCCAGGCGGAGGAGAGGGTGGAGAGGGCAAAGGATGCAATGGAAGCCTGTGTCAAGCTCTTGAAGAGGCTCTCCTGATAATCACTATTGTCGAAGCCATTCTGGATTCCGATTCACCAGTTGCTGCAGATTGATCTCCGGATGGGACACTGCTTCAATGCCCTGGAATATGTCCTGCACTTCATGCGTTGAAGGCACCGCAGGCATGTATCGTAACCCTTGCTCTCAATACACTTGTAGATCGGACACAGGGAGGTGAGCTTGTTCTCGGGAGAGCAGCCCTCACACTTGTTGTACTCCCTTAGGACGCACTCTGAACAGGCATACCCGCAGCCGCTTATCCACATCGTGCTATTCTATGACAGGAATCCCCTAATATCCTTTTCTGGTCTACAGGCAACGCTTTATCATGAATTCCTCGAGCCAGTTGAAGGCCTTTTCCTGGATCTCGATGGGTGGTAAGGTCACCGAGCGGAAATGCCCCTTTCCGTGGTCGGGATCGAATCCAGAACCCGGGACCAGAACAACATGGGCCTCCTTCAGGGCGTCCATCACGAACTGCTTGTCGTCCTTCCAAAAGTCGCATTCAATCTTTGGGAATATGTAGAAGGCGGACTTGGGCCTCACCGCGCTGATACCAGGCATTTGGTTGAGACGCTTCCAGGCGTAATGTGACCTTTCCTTGAGCGTCGATCTATATCCCTCCAGGAACGAGAGGTCTCCCCTGAGCGTCTCTGCGGCGGCGACCTGAGCGGGCGCGTTTGCAGAAATGCGCAGCCCCAGCTGCCGAACGATGCCGTCCCTCACCTCATCCAGGACACCGGTCTCGTCCGCGATGGCCATGTAGCCCACCCTCCATCCTGGAACAAGGTAGACCTTGGAGAACCCGTTGAAGACCATCACCGGAACGTCCTTGGCGAAGGTCGCGGGGGAAGTATGCTCCCCCTCGTAGGTGAGCATGTCGTAAATCTCATCGGAAATAAGCATCACGTCGTGCTCACCGGCGATGTCGACCATCTCCTGAAGCGTCTTGCGGTCGTACACCGCTCCGGTGGGGTTGTTGGGATTGATGACCACTATTGCCCTCGTTCTATCGTTGATCTTCTTCCTCAGGTCATCAAGGTCCGGTTGCCAACCATCCTCCTCATTGGCCCGATAGTGCACCGGAACCCCCTCGTAGAATTGAATGAACAGGTTGTAAGGCGGATATCCAGGGCCAGGAAGCAGAATCTCATCGCCCTTGTTGAGAATGGTGGCCATTGTCATCTGCAGCGACTCTGTCACGCCCGCGGTAATGTACACATCTTCGGGACCGATGGTCAGCTTGTTCTTTCTGTGCTCCCTCTCCGCGACCGCTTCCCTGAGTTCCCAGACACCCTCGGTCTCGGTGTATCCATGGTCGCATGTCTCGGCAGCCCTGCAGAGGGCGTCTTTCATCACCTGGGGCGTCTTAAAGTCGAACTTGTTCGGATCCCCTATGTAGAGCTTGAGGACCTCGTGGCCTTGGGCTTCAAGCTCCCGCATGGGGAAGACCATATCCGCGATAGCGTAGTTGATATCAAGCGCGCGCCGTGTCGCTTTCATGATACTCGCC
>DATKXF010000116.1:0-9541 GCA_035529155.1 Methanomassiliicoccales archaeon
CTAAGCATTGGAAGATAGCGATACGCACAAATTCACAATCATCCTTCCCACTCTCAACGAAGGGGCAACAATAGTTAAAATGCTTGACAGACTAACCGGTCTTTATCCTGAATCGAGAGTGGTAGTAGTTGACGATTCGTCAACAGATGGTACCATTCAGAAGGTTCACAGATACTCCACCGTCAACAACCGAGTGTCGCTTGTTGAAAGGACTGGAAAGAAGAGGGGGCTCAATGCCAGCATCATGGAGGGAATAAAGAATTCTAATACAGAGTTCTTTGTAGTGATTGATGCAGATTTCCAGCATCCCCCAGAAAGCATAACGGATGTCATGGCCTCCCTGATGGAGAGCAATGATATAGTCGTAGGTGTGAGAAAAAACAGAGAGTCCCTTTCGATGGGGAGGAAGCTCTCCTCCATGGGAGCTCACGGTTTGGCCAATACGTATCTCTGGTCGATGGGACAGCCCAGGACCTCGGATACAATGAGTGGTTTCTTTGGAGGGAGGACCCCTCTGTGTAAAGAAATCATAGAAGAGTATTCAGACCTTTTCGAGGGCCAGGGATTCAAAGCCCTGTTCGATCTGCTCAAGTTCGCTCCGAAGGATGTGAAGGTGGGTGAGATCTCGTTCGAGTTCGGTGAGAGGCAGGGAGGTGAGTCTAAGCTCAGCTCCAAGATCGTCCTTTCAATCCTCAGCCAGTGTGGCATTCTCGGAAAGAGTGTTGCTGCCGTAACGGGATTCTTCCTACTCCACATGCTGGGAAGATTCATCGCCACCTTTGTTTTAGGATTGTTGGCGACTTTCGCCCTTCTGGAATGGATCGGTGCTCCCATTAGTGTGTACTCGTTCTTCCCCACAATCACATCGTTTATAGTCGGAGTTGTCTACCTGGTCATTGCAACGGAGTTGCTCTTCTCCAACAGGAAGCAGGACAGCCTCCTCGGGAGCATCAAGCTGATCTCGGTTGCGGCTGCCGGATATCTGTTCACCATATACATGTTCACAGTCTTCGCTGGAACCGAGGTCGAGATCCTTCAGGCGATCTGCATGTTCTTTGGCTTTGGGGTAGCCCTGAGCTGGGACGTGATAGGATGCTCGATCCCTTCGAGTTGAGGGCCACGAAGAGAATATTATTTATCAACAACCTCATTGCTCCATCGGAATGATTGAGGTATCTGTGGGCGTTTGTGCCTACAACGAGGAAGGGAATATCAGGCAGTGCCTTGAGTCCATCACCAAGCAGGTGCTGCAGGACTTCAATATCGTTGAGATCATCGTTGTCTCCAGCGCTAGCACTGATAGGACCGATCAGTTTGTGAAGGATTATGCTTCTGTTGATCAAGGGGTGAGGCTTGTCCGTCAGGAGAGTAGGGAGGGCAAATCTTCAGCTGTTAACATGTTCATGAGGGAAGCAGTGGGGGAAATCCTCATTCTAGTCAACGCCGATAACAGGCTGGAAGAAAATACTCTTGCCTATCTCCTATCGCCATTCCTGGATGAGTCCATTGGAATGACTGGAGGACATCCAGTACCTGTCAATAGCAAGGACACCTTGGTGGGCTTCGCCGTCCATATGCTTTGGGACATGCACCACAGATTGTCCCTGATAAGCCCGAAGACGGGGGAGCTGGTGGCATTTCGCAACCTAGACATGCAGATCTCACCCGGCATTAATACGGATGAGGACTGGATCAGGATGGAGGCTGAGAAGAAGGGACTCGTGACGGCCTATGTTCCCGAGGCTCTGGTATGGAACAAAGGACCGGAGACTCTACCTGACTTCTGGGCACAAAGGACGCGGGTGAATATTGGAGAGAAGTACATGAAGCGCAGGTATCAATTCGAAGTTCCTACCTGGAAGGGTGAGTATCTTATTCCGTCATTTCTCTCCTTTATCCGAGATAACCGGAGGAATTTGGGAAAGGCCATCGCTGCAATGTCAATCGAGGCCATGTCACGGGTCTTCGCATCAGTCTATGTGGCACTAGATAAGGGAGACCCTTACATCTGGGACATAGTATCTTCGACGAAGAAACTGGACTAGGTATTAATGGTCAAATAGATTCTCTGGAAAACGTCCTGAAACTCATCTGTGTCAAAGGAGACCGCTGCAACGTGCTCTGCTATGGGTAACTCTGCTACAATGATCCCACTGGCCGACTCAGGTCCGCATGCTATCTTCTTAAGGAATGGTTCGCCCTCCATCCAAAGAGCCCAGCTGGCCAGCAATTTAGCGATGTCGTTGGCGTAGGCTTCCTCTCCGCTGGTTTGAATCGGGGCCGACATGTTCCCAGACAAGGTGAGAAGTCTGCCTTTTCCAATCTTGAACAGAGCCGCGGATGTTAGCAGCTGCTCCCTATCGTATGTGTAGCCAACCACTGTCCCCGACTGTGACTCGACATCATCTACCAAGATGCCGTCGGTGGGTGCCACGGTCTCAAGGTTGAAAGCTTCGGCCATAGTTGAAGAATTCATTCCATCCCCAGACCTGAAAGCCATCTTCTCATATCTGAGCGCAATATATCCATCCCCCCCGGTATCGTATCGAGGGTCGAATACGAACGGGATCGAACCATTCCCTATGCCGATCAAGATCCCGCCTTCAATGACCCAGTCAAGGGCCATCTGGGCAATGGTATCGGGCTGAGAGATTGAATTGGCGAGAATGAGTGTCGCATTCGGCCCCGTAAATATGTCTTCAAGCCCCTCTCTTCCCACCAGCGAAACAGAGTCGTCGTAACCATACGATTGAAGTCTTGGATTCAGATGATCGTAGAGTCCCGCAATCCTGGGAAGATAGGAGCTTTCAACTTCCTTGTTATCGTAGAAGATGTAGATCGGTCCATCCCTAATTTCTAGAGTCGAATAAGTCAATATGTTCACGGATTTGGAGAACCCCGTGGAACTCAAGGTATAGTCAAGTCTGACCTGTAGCTGTTCGTCAACGGTAGCTTCCATTTCTGTATTGATGATGAGCCCCCCGCCACCAGATTGGACCAGGATGGATAGAACCACTAGAAATGCGACCAAGGTACAAAGGCCAAGTTCTTCACCCTTCACGGCTAGCCCTCCATTCTTTCAATTTTGCATATACCATCTCTATTGGATCATACTTCTCTGGAAGATAGATTGTAATCAATGTAAGTACCCCGACAGCCGTTATTGAAAGGAGCCAGAAGTTGCGCGCCAAGTAGTCATACGCGGTGAAATAGCGTATGATCGAATCGCTGAGGGACGAGGGATCGAGGAGTGGGGTGTAGACCGCAGTGGGATATAGCAAAGCATTGAATGACTGCAGACCAATAAGATACAGCAATCCCAAGATAGTAAGGAGGAATATCTTCCGTTCCATCCTTCCCTCCCACAATGTGAGGATCAGTAGAAAGGGAAAGATCCAGAGGAAATGTTGAGGATTTGTCACAGGCTGAAGAAGGAGAATGGTTACCAGGACTATCAGGTTACCCATGGCGAAGATTCTGAGAATGTTGCCTTTCTGGGGCTTTATTGTCATTGAGAAAATGATCGCAATGACCACGGTCGCTGCAATCAGTAAAAGAAAGAGAATGAGCGAGATATCGATCGGTAACACTGAGGATGTTGCACCCCCCACCGATGTCCCAGAGTATGGAGCGAAAAAGAAAATGTTGAATCCGCCAATGTTGGGAGAGCCGGACCTTCTCAAAATGAAGTCGAACATCCATCCAGAGGTGAGGAAAGCGGGAAGTATGGTCAAGAGACTCACCATGCCTCCAACAATGAATTTCAACGCATTCCTTAATGCAATTCCTTTCCACATTTTGTTTCCGATTCTAAATTCCCAACCAATGATTAGGATAAGATAGAAAATGATGAGGTAGGAAGGATACAGTTTGAAGAAAAACCCTATTCCCAAGGCAAGGCCAGCAAAGAAGAATCTCTTTCGATAGAAGCAAATGAATGCCAATAGCGTAAGAATGGCTGGAAAGACATCTATCTGAGCGGAGATCGAACTGACCCATATTACCAGTGGATTGAGGAACCAAATGATGAAAATGCGTCGAGCCCAGATCTCGTCCTTCCACTCCTTGACGAAATTGTAGAGGATAAGACCCATTAAGAGATCTGCGAGTATTATTGGGGCCTTTACCGCAAGGTTGAAGGCGGGATGGGTCACCATTGGGACCAGCATCCCAGTCGTTTGGGCTGCGTCCACCATTTCGAAGACGACGGTTCCCCATACCGCGGGATCAAGGAACAGGGAAAGCAGCCATACGAATGGGTAGAGGACGAAAGCAAACAGAGGAGGATAAGAAAATGCAGCGTGACCGTACACGCCGGCCCCAGTCAACATATCAACTGATGTCCTGTAGAAAGGATAGATATCTTCTGTCCATGAGGTCCAGGGCGCTAAGGCAAACCGCACCGCCAACCCGATGATGATCAGGAAGAGTATCTTCCGGGAGGGCATAAGGAACTTGGAGATGCCCCTGAGCAGATCTTGTATTGAGCTAGCAGTATCAGTCAGTGGTTGCACCTCCTCTCAGGATCATCCTCAACCCGTCGATCATTCCTCGGAGATAGGATATCAATCCTCCTTTTACTCCCTGGATTGATATCAGAACGGTATAATATGGAAATCTCACCAGAAACTGCCCTAACAGTCGCGTGAAGGAGCCTTCCGACCTAGGTAGCTTCTTTACGAGGACGAACATATTCTTCGCATAATAGTACGAACGCATTCGGGTCATCACGTTCGAACCTTTCACACCCGAGGATGCGGATACTTTATGATGAGCCACCGCTGAGGGAATTACCCAGCTCTCCCATCCCTTGAAGAGCGCTTTTAGGCAGAAATCGAGATCTTCTGCGTACATCCAGTAGCTCTCGTCGAAGAGACCGACCTCTTCGAATACCTCCCTCCTTACCAGCATGACACATCCAGTTATGAAGTCTACTTTTTCATCTTCGACTTCGGAAATATCAGCTTCGTCCATGCCCGGGTGTGATGAAAAACCCCATCTCCAGTTGAATCTCCCTCCCGCAAACCAGATCACACTTCTACCGTAGTAGAGTATCTTGGGACCTAGGATCCCTGCCTCCTTCCGGCTGGCGGCGGCCTCCAACAACTTGTCGATTGCGTCAGGGTCAACCGTGGCATCATTGTTTATCAAGAGAATCATCTGGGCCCCATTATCAAGTGCCCGTGATATTCCCCTGTTGACCCCTTTGATATACCCGAGGTTCTCACCCATTTTCATAATCTGGACAGATGACATTCTCTTGGAGATAAGCTCCACCGAACCATCAGTGGACCCGTTGTCCACGACGATTATTGAACTTTGATCCACCCCCGATTTCACCAGGGAGTCGAGACACTCCATGGTGTCATCCGCCCTGTTCCAATTGACGGTGATGGCGAAGACTCTCCCGGATAGGACCATCGCCATGTGATGCGAATATTCCTTCTTAACCCCTTCTTCGAACCCCACGATGTCCAGAGGTGGAAGCATAACAATTCGTGTGCTATATCATGGGCCAAGGATGTGACCTGAATTTGAGGAGGGGGCATAATCTGTGTCAAGTCCAATTTAACCTGCTGCCGTCATGAACACGATATCCAATTCATCAGCCTGCCAGCAGCAAAGATTTATACAGATGTATCCTGTTCGGTCCTCTGCTATCTCTAACGAAGTATTGCAGAGCATGACAATGATCGATTCGAATGGCTTGGAAAAACGGAGAAGTGGATTTAAATTAGTGGTTCTATGAAGATTGCATTGATCTGTTCCATGGGGGGCCATCTCACCGAGATGATGCGTCTTATGGATGCATTTGAGGGTCATGAGATCTTTTTTATCACCCACCGGAGTTCACGCACAGAATTGATCGAAGCAAAGAAGTACTTCATCAAGGAACTTGGGAACAATTGGCTTAGGGTTTTTCTGTCCATCATTGCCTTCATGAGAATCTTCTTGAACGAGAAGCCATCAGTGATCGTCAGTACCGGGTCTGAGATCGCTATTCCAGCATTCTATGCCGCGAAGTTCCTCAAGATACCCAGCATCTTCATAGAGAGCTGGTGCTGCGTATACAGTACCACAGGTGCGGGAAGGCTCGTCTACCCCGTCTCTGATGTTTTTCTCGTTCAATGGCCCTCTCTGATCGAGAAATACGGCAGTAAGGCCAAATTCAAGGGTGGGGTGATCTAATTATTTTCGTGACGGTGGGGTGGCATCGCCAGCCTTTCTTACGACTTGTCGATAAGATGGATGAAATCGCTGGTAGGATTGACGAGGAGGTGGTCATACAGAAGGGTTATACCGATTATGATACGAAGCATGCGACCTCGTTCGATTTCCTCCCATCCGATAAGCAGTATCTGGAGTATTTCAAGAATGCGAGGATCGTTGTCTGCCATGCAGGAGCCGGAACCCTTCTGAATTCCCTTTCGTTTGGAAAGACAACGATCGTCATGCCCCGACTAAAGAAATATGAGGAACACATAAATGATCACCAGCTCGAGCTTGTGGGCGCTTTGAAAGTAAAGAAGGGTTTGATTGTAGTACTGGAGGCGGAAGCACTTGAGGCCGCTATTGCGAACGCGGATTCAAACCCCATTTTGCCAGTGGAATCAGATTTGACCTTGTGCAAATACATTCGAAAGTACCTGAACGATCTTTCAGGACCTTGATCTCGTTTCTTAGTATCCAATGAATTATTGGGGGCAGAGTCATCCTTGCTCTTTATCAAGAAATTGCTTGGCGCAATGGAATCAATTCTATCAGGGTCTTGAACGATTGGAGTCAGCACTTATTTAAGGAGAAATCACCAATAGAATAGATGATGACGCTGATGCAATTCGAGATCAGTGTTCAGAACAAACCGGGGGAAATAGCCAGGATTACAGAACTATTGGGACGCAATTCTGTTAACATTCAGGGAATTAGCACTGAGCTGAATGCCAAGAATGGTTACATCAAGGTGATAACCGATGATGAGGCCACTGCCCGCAGGTCCCTCAAAGTAGGAGGATTGGATTTCTTGGAAAGGGAGGTATTGGAGATCTCCTTACCAGACAGGCCGGGGGAGTTGGCTAAGATGACCAAGACACTGGCAAGGGCGGGAATTAACATTGAATCTCTGTTCATAATCGGATCTGGAACCGCTTTTGAGAAGGTTGCCCTAGGTGTGAATGATATGGACAAAACGAAGGAGGTTCTCTGGAAATACCTTGTCTAATCGACCTCGGGCTCCGAATCACGAACTTGATTGTTGTTCCAGAGTGCGATTGCGGCTATAGCCAGGACGATCAGGGATCCGCCTACAATGACTGGCATAGTGGGAACCTCAGACAGTATGAGATAGGCAAAGAACACCGCGAATACGATCTCTAGAAGGAGTATTATTGAGGAAATGGTGGCCCCAACCTTCCTCAGACCTGCATTGTACAGTATGAATGCGAGTCCGGAACAGAAAATACCGGTATAAACAACGCTGGCCATCCCCAGGTCGGTGATCGAAAAATCAGATGCTAGTGGAAGGCTCATGGGTACTAGGAAGACCGTGGTGAGTATCATGACCACTGCTGTGATCATCAGTACGTTGACCTCCCTCATGAGAACCTTTTTCTGATAAACTATGTAGACCGCCCAAAGGATCCCTGAGAAGAAAACGAGCATGTTCCCTAGGAATGACCCCGACAATATCGTGGAAAGATCCCCGCCCGTGGTTACCACCACCACACCGGTGATTCCCAAAGCCAGACCCACGCCGATTCTATAGTTGAGCCTTTCTCCCAGTATGAAGACGGCTAGAATGGCAACGAACACGGCGTTAATGTCTATCAGAAGGGCGGCATTCGTTGCAGTGGTCATTGATATACCGACATGCTGGAAGTTGTAAGCTACGGCGTTGACCAGGGCGATTCCCCAGATTATGCGGTCCTTGAAGAGTCGTGGCTCGTAGCTCTTGGCCGCCAGCACTACGACTATAAGAAACAAGGAGCCAAACAGGAACCGGAGGATGGAATAGAAGAAGGGGTCGATCTCTTCCACACCGATCTTGACAGACACGAATGAGGTACCCCAAAGTAGGCTGGCCAGGATTATGTACCCTTCGTAGCGGAACCCCTTCGTTGCCATCTGTTGGCGATTATGATGCGTGTATTTAACGGATGGGTGGTAACTCTAGTCCAACTGTTCCCCGATCAAGGTGGTGCCTGGTGATATTTCAGTATCATCGTCCAACACACAGTCGACGAGCCTGGAACCCTTCCCTATCACGCACCCCATCCCGAGGGCGCTCTTCGTTATCTGGCTTTCGCTCCCGACCTCACAGCGGTCCATCAACAGGGAGTCTATTATTTCAGCTCCCTTGCGTACATGAATCAACTCGCCAAGCACCGAACGCCTGATGATCGAACCGGCCTCGACCTCGGTACCAAGTCCTATGTGGACTGGAGGATCGATGCCATCCATCTGGGGATATCTGCCTTTCTTAGATGCCATCTCGATGTTTGCCTCGATGAGGTCAGATGGCCGACCTATGTCCTTCCACATTCCATGAATCGGGGCACCAAACAATGCCTTACCCATACCCAGAAGTCCTGGGAAAAGATTCTTGGAAAAGTCGAACATCTCCCCTTCTGGTATGTATTCAAGCACCTCTTTTTCCAGGATGTAAATACCAGCATTGATGAGGTTGGAAAAGACCTCGTGGCTGGCAGGTTTCTCTTTGAACTTCACTATCCTGTTGTTGGGATCGAGTCCGACGATGCCAAACTCTTCTGGCTTGTCCACAGTGGTCAAAGCCATGGTCGCGAAGGCTTCCTTTGCCTGATGTCGCTCTATCAACTCCTTCATGTCCACATCAGCCAGGACGTCACCGCTGGCCACCACGAATGTCCCGACAATCCTTGATTCAAGGAGCTTCACAGCTCCGGCCGTGCCCGCTGGCTCGTCCTCAAATGTGAATATGATTTCCGCACCTTTGGAGTCGAATTTGTGAAGTGCGTCCGAGAGATCATCTGCCCGATAGCCACAGGCCACGAATATCTGTTCTATTCCCGCATCGACTAGAGCGCTTAGGATGTATTCGATGCAGGGCCTTCCAAGCACTGGAAGCAGGGGTTTGGGTCTATTGTTTGTAAGCGGCTTGAGCCTGGTTCCCCTTCCACCAGCAAGAACGATTGCCTGTTCAACATCCTTGGCCAACAGTTCGCCTCCTCACCAGCGATTGGATTTCTCCTATCTAATTACTTTCCAATCAATATGTGATCCTTCAACCGATTGACAGTCTGTGCTCCCAAGATCGATACCCAAGCCCGGAAGCGGAAGGGTGGAGAGAAACCCCTTTTCCATGGATATGGCCAATGTCGGATCGTCGATGAGTGAGAGGTGGGAGTCCAGGTCTGCATATTCCACGCAATCTTGGGAAAGAGCAAAGTGGAGTCCGGCCGATATTGACGCCTCGCACTCCGACATGCAGCCCACCATCGCCTTCATCCCATGAAATTCACATCTCCTTGCCAACTCCATAGCTGGCAGTATCCCCCCAACCTTG
>DATKXF010000117.1:0-10047 GCA_035529155.1 Methanomassiliicoccales archaeon
CACCGTCGCCACCCTGGGAACCAGGTCCAGGAGGTCCCTTATCGATTCCCTCGTTCTGGTGTAGGTATACTCCTCCACCCCCTCTGCCGCACCGTAAAGAACAGCCAGGAAGGCGGCTTCCTCCCAGAGACCGACCGCCGCTGATCCGATGAGGGCAAAGAGCATCAGAATTCCAATATTCACCCTCTTCTCTTTCACTAGAACTTCGAACGCCTCCCAGCCCCAGTGATACCCTCCCAGTAGCATGGAGAGCATATAGGGAGGGATGACGGCCCAGACCGGTATGTCGGTCAGTATCTGGAAGGCAAAGGTTATGCCGGCAAGAACGCCTCCCAGAATTGGATACCTGATGATCGGGTATGATAACCAATGCACCCTCTTGTCCCCCTTGGAGGCTGACATCTGATCTTCATACTCAAGGACCATGTCACTCAGATGAATGATGCACATCTCTATTGATGGTTCCTGCGGTGGCCTTGAAACCTATGGATTGGGATGATTCCAAGGGACATTACGATCCCATATCCCCAGGAGTTTTCTGTACCCCCACAGGCTGTTCACTTCTGAGATGGCTATAGCGCCCTCGTAGAAATCTATCAGATTGAAGGAGTTGCCGAACAGGCTCCTCTGATAGGGGCTGCTCAATGAGTTGGCGTTCACCACTATGGTGTCGTTGACCCTGGCGGCGTTGGCATGCGAGGATGTCCCCGTAAGAACGAGATCGACACCGGAATCGACCAGCGTCTTGAGCACATCCCCACTGTCCTCCAGCAATCCCTTCTCCCTGCTGTGAGGGACCGGAAGCACGTTGTGATGCAAGAACACGACCTTGGTCTTCTCCTTGGCCTCTTTCAGCCTATTCTGCAGAGCCCTTCGCTCGAATGTTCCGATCGACCCCGAAAGGGAGTCGTACTGGGGGGAGTACAGACCTAGGAACAGAATCTCCCCGTTTGAGAACTCCTGCTCGAAGGGCCCAAAATAAGTCTGGAACAGATGGTATCCAAGGTAGTTGATGTCCCTTCCCGCGGGGGAGAATATGATCGGCGTCTCGCACTCGGAGAGCAGCTCGAATGCCTTGTCGTAATAGAGAGGTATGCCCTCCCTCACGATGCCGCCGCAGTGCACAATGATATCCGGCGACAGCTCGCATATCTTGGTCATAGCATTCTTGAACTGGACCTCGAGGAAGGCATTGGTGTCTGAGATGAAGGTATTGGACATGTGCACCACCCTGAACACCCTCTTCCCGAAGTAGGAGTACACCCTCTTGTCCTTCCTGGGCAGGGTGGCGACCTCGTCCCTCCTTTTGATCCTCCGGGTCACTATCCTCTGCCCATCCTCGCCAATCTCAATGATGTTTCTGGAGTTGACGTCCCCGTATCGGGTCTTGGTGCTAGACACAGTACCGGCGTTGATGAAGACCGTGTTCTCTATCCTGTAGAGGTTGGGATAATGCCGATGTCCTGACAGGACCAGATCCACATCGCCCTTTATGATCAGGTCAAGGATGTCCCCCGCGTTCAAGAGTATGTTCCTCTCCCTTCCGCTGAGGGGAACTGGAATGATGTGGTGGTGCATTGCCAGGACCTTTATGCGCTTGTCACCGTACTGGTTCAGAGCGTCCTTGATCATGTTGAACTTGACCATTCCCACCCTGCCCTCGTTTCCGTCCTCGAACGCGCTGTTGACGTAGATTATAACCGCATCCCCGATCTCCCTCACACCGTTGGGAGGACCTATGTATTTCTCGAACAGCTCTAGACCTCCTGCCCGGGCGTCGTGGTTGCCTGGCATGAAGATGATGGGCGTCTCTAATCCTGAGAAGAGATCCCTGGCCTTCTCATACTCTTTCAGTATCCCGGTTTGGGTGACATCACCGGTATGAATGACGACGTCAAAATCCCCATTCATGATCTCCTCGATGATCATCACCAGCGAGGGCTCGTTGAAGTGGGCCGCGGAGCCTACGTGGGTGTCCGAGATGTGAAGGATGCGCATGAACACTACTCCCTGGAGATGAATGTCTCGATCTTCTGCCTGCTGATATCCTCAAGGTCCCTGAGCGTCACTATGCCCTCGACCTCTCCATCATCGGTCACCACCAGCCTGGTTACCCTCTTCCGGGACATGGTGTCTAGCGCTTCCCTCACCGTGGTGTTGATGTCCACGGAGATAGGATCGGGGGTCATGATCTCTTCAACCGGGACATCCATGGAGACGCCATTCGCAACGGCCCGCTTGATGTCGGCATCGGTCATGAATCCCACGACCTTTCCATTCCTGGTTATCACCAAGAAACTGATGTCGAACTCGACCATCCTTTGGACCCCGATTCTTATCGGAGTCCCGGTTATGACCCCGATGAGTCTCTTGGTCACCATGTTCCTTATCGGTTCATTCATCATCTTTCCCATCGAATGGCTGTGAAGCATGTGATCAAACCTCCCTGCCTGAGAGAATCTTATGATCTGAGGTCCAGACAATACCGCTATTGATCTTTCCAGCGATTGATCTCAATCTTCCTCGATTCAATATTGCGAAATTGGGGATAGAGGATATTGGGTACATTGTCGATCATTCCCTGATTTCACTTATCGAATGCACATCCAGGCGATAAAATGTTGTGCTTCAAAGGATAGAGAGCACTTCTGCACAGAATCCTGTTGAGGAAGTTGAAACCTCTTGAAACCCAGATAGGAATCGATAACTGGCATCTCTAGGAATCTTTTTTATTGATGTCGATTACTTATATCTCGTATTTTATCCTGGTGAGAGGCTTCATCATGAGGTACTGTCCGCCATGCGGTTCGGCAAACGAGGATTGGGGCATGTATTGCAGTACCTGCGGGAACGGGATGCAGCCCTACCAGCAAACTTACGAACCTCAGGAACCCCCGGAAACATACACTGCCTACACGGAGATTCCTCGTCAAGCACCTCCGCCATACGCACCGGTCCCGAGGAAGAAGAGGGCTGGGGCCGCGATCGGGGCCATTATCATTGCTGCAATACTAATCGTCGCCGGCATGGTGATATTTCTTCCAGATTTTCCATTTGGGAGAGATGTTCCAACACTGATTGCTCCGACCGATGGAGCGACGGTTGACAGCCACTACCCAACCTTCACTTGGACAGCGATCGCCAACGCCCAGGGGTACGAGATCGCCATATTGGAGGAAGGTGACATCCTGGTTATAGGGGGGGAGGTACTATCCACCAGCTTCGATTCCATCTCATACCTTACAAATGGTATCTACGAATGGTCAGTAAGGGCAAGAGTCAGCGATAGCTGGTCGGACTGGTCCGAATCCTGCGTATTCTTCATTGGCACCTCGACCCTGAATAGACACTACGAATGGCAATTTCAAGGACGTTCCTGGTCGTGGGACATGATGATACCCGCTAGTGAGTACTATTACTACAAGAATCAAGTCCGCACCTACGACTACGCTTCGTACATGACCGAGAACGATGAATACATCGAATCTCTGGCCCTAGAATTGAAGGACTGTGCGGACAACGAGGAGTGGTCCTCGTTCGAGCTAGTGAGCTTCACCCTGGCTTTTGTCCAGAGCCTGGAGTACACATCGGACAGTGTCACCACCGGGTATGACGAGTATCCCAGGTATCCCATCGAAACTCTTGTGGACGAAGGGGGAGACTGCGAGGACACCAGCGTTCTTTTCGCAACGCTCATCCAGGCGGACCCCATTGACATCGATGCTGTACTGCTCATACTCCCGGCTGACAGCCCCGAGCACATGGCGGCAGGTGTGGCAGGGGGGAGTGGCACACAGGGCGCCTATTACGAGTACGACGGACGAAACTATTATTACTGTGAGACCACTGGAGAGGGATGGATGGTTGGCGACATCCCCAATGACTATCGGTACGTGACCGTGCAGATCATTCAAGTTTGATTTTCGGGGAATGCGTGAAAGGAGCAGCCGTCTTCGCTAAGCAATTTGATGGACAAACGAACAGGAAATGAACGGGAGGAATGCTTGAATTGGAAGATGGTTATGGCCTAGAGAACACAGGGCTCAGGGGAGTGAGCGCTGCGACGACAATGGTGAGCATGGTTGACGGCGATAAGGGGCAGCTGTTCTATCGTGGATACAACATAGAAGACCTGGCGATTAGATCGAACTTCGAGGAGGTCGCCTATCTGTTGGTCTACCGGAAGATGCCCAACAGGAAGGAGCTCGAGACCTTCTCAAAGACTCTCGCGGAAAGAAGGAAACTACCTGGAAAGCTTCTCTCAATGCTGGAAAACTATCCCAAGAGCGCCTGGACGATGGATGTTCTTCAGTCAGCTGTGGCAGTCATGGGGGACCTCATACTCTACAAGGAAAAGGGAACAAGGGTGCTGGATCTGGAGCAAGGGATTTCAATAATCGCCAAGATGCCATCACTGCTGGCGGCTTGGTACAGAATGAAGAATGGATTGGACGTTGTAGAGCCAGATCAGAGACTCTCATACGCAGCAAGCTTCCTGTACATGCTCAATGAGAAGATACCAGATCCCGAGATGGCCAGGGTATTCGATGCCTCGATGGTCCTTCATGCTGAGCACTCCTTCAACGCCTCCACCTTCACCGCAAGGGTGATCGCGTCCACCGGAGCGGACATCTTCGCTGCGGTATCGGGGGCTATCGGTTCACTCTCGGGAGAGCTCCATGGCGGTGCGAACGAGAGAGTCATGTTCAACCTGATGGAGATCGGTGAGCTTGAAAATGTAGAGGGCTGGGTCAATGAGGCGCTCGAGAGGGGTCAAAGAATCGCCGGTATTGGACACGCCGTCTACAGGACCATGGACCCTCGGGCAAAGATCATCAGGACCATGCTCGATGCCCTTCCCGATACGGGAAGTAAGTGGCTGGAAATGAGCAAGATGATAGCCGATATCTCTCATCAGCAGATCCTAGAGAGGAAAGGTCTTTCATTATACCCCAATATCGATCTTTACAGCGGTGCGCTCTACTACTCGCTGGGCATTCCCCCGGTGGTGTTCACCCCGGTGTTCGCCGTCTCTCGGACCGCGGGATGGGTAGCTCACTTCTTGGAAGAGAAGTACCCCATGCCTCCGGTCAAGCCTGTGCTCTACCGGCCTTCCGCCACCTACATAGGACACTACCAGGGTGAGACCGGGCGAAGATACATACCCATCGATGAGCGGGAATGATTACAATTCCCAGAGACTTGGCCATTTCTATAGGGTCGGATCAATGGTTCAAAGCCCCAGCTGAATAAAGACCCGTAAGGGGAAAACAGAGTTTCCCGTATGAGTTCCGTCCGTTTTACTCGGGTGCCGCAGCCATTACCACCATGACCACGATGATGAGCAGCAATATGAGCGCAGCAGGAGGCCAGTATTCCACCGAAAGAAACGCAAGAATCCCCATTGCGATGACAGATGCGGCTGCCACTACGGTGCCCTTCTTGCCCCTTCTTCTCCTTTTCGCTACGGCCTTGGGTGCTTCCTTCAGTATGACCTTGCCTTTGAACTGATATCCACAGTGAGGGCAAATGTCTATTTCCCAGGGCACTCCCTGGCGGCAGCTAGGACAGGTTGGCTCAATTATCTCCTCATAAGGTGTCTCCTCAATAACATCTGATATGACGCCCATACTGATTGATCCCCCTAACTCTATTG
Organism: Methanomassiliicoccales archaeon; assembly: GCA_035529155.1. Classification (GTDB taxonomy): domain Archaea; phylum Thermoplasmatota; class Thermoplasmata; order Methanomassiliicoccales; family JAAEEP01; genus JAAEEP01. The sequence continues at coordinate 5,657 of DATKXF010000117.1, forward strand.
AGTAAAAGAATTATTGACCCGTTCATATATAGAGTTGTTGATAAACCCAAATTCGAATGTCCACTCAGATTTATTATTCGTGATTTCATTCTGTTTTCGAATAGCATGTCAGATAGCGTGAGGAGGGTCATCTTCATCTGCACCCATAATTCCGCAAGGTCACAGATGGCGGAAGGATTCATGAACAGCAGAATTGGGGGCAGGTACAGGGCATTCAGCGCGGGAACGAGACCTAGTGTGGTGAACCCATACGCTGTACTGGTGATGGGCGAAGTGGATATTGACATCTCCAACCAACGCTCCAAGGGCCTTCAGGAGTTCGATGGCTGGAACTTCGATACGGTGGTCACGGTGTGCTCCGACGTGGAGGAGACATGCCCCTATGTACCGGGAAGGGAGCACATTCACAGGGGATTTGACGATCCATCTCGGGCTTCCGGGTTCGAGGAGGAGATCATAGAGAAGTTCAGGCGGATAAGGGACGAGATATGGAATTGGATGAAGGATAGCTTCTAGTGCCCAAACAGTTTTTTATAGGGAATTGACCCAGATAGTATATCGATGAGGGGTAGAACCTTCTCGCACTGCAGACTCTGCGGTTCTGAACAAATGGAGATATCTGAAGAGCTCGGCGTATGTAGGGATTGCCTACTTCACGAGGAAAAGGCGAGAGCGCTTGCAGGGTTGGCGCACAATAGGAGTAGGAGGCGGTTCGGTCTTCCAGAATCCCCTCCTAGGAATGGCATTCCCTGCGGTCAGTGCGGAAACGACTGCTCCATACCTGATGGAGAAACTGGCTACTGTGGAATAAGGTGGAGCCACCAGGGAAAGGTGTGGAACCTTGTTGACGGAGAAGCATTGGTGACCGCCTATTCCGATCCTCACCCCACCAACTGCGTGGCGGATTGGGTGTGCCCTGGGGGAAGCACTGCCGGATTTCCAAGGTACTCGCGCTCACCAGGACCAGAAATTGGATTTGCGAATCTGGCTGTGTTCTATGGCGCTTGCACCTTCGACTGCCTCTTCTGCCAGAACTGGCATTTTCGGGAGATGGCCAGCTCCCTTCAACCAAGGATGTCGGCAGAATCAATAAGCCGCATGGTTGGCCCGATGACTTCCTGCATATGCTTCTTTGGGGGGGATCCCACCCCATTCATCCAGCACTCCATCTCGGTGGCCGAGCTCGCCTGTGAAGGAAAGGGAATCAGAAGGATGTGCTGGGAGACCAATGGATCGATGTCCTCGAGATGGGCCAGGAGGATCGGTGAAATCGCCCTGGAGACCGGAGGATGCGTGAAGATCGACCTCAAGGCCTTCGACGAACGGATCCATAGAGCACTGTGTGGCACGAGCAACGGTCAAACGATGAAGAACCTGGAGATCCTTGCTGAGATGGCCCCTGAAAGAAGGGAAGTGCCCCTGCTTGTGGTCTCCACGCTCATGGTTCCGGGCTACGTGAACGAGGATGAGGTGGCATTAATCTCCAACCGCCTTGCGGATATCGATCCCTCCACTCCATACTCCCTACTAGCATTCCATCCTGCCTACATGATGAATGATCTTCCCACCACATCGAGGAGCCAGGCAGATGCGTGCATAAAGGCAGCAAGAGAAGCCGGGTTGGAGAATGTCAAGATAGGCAACGAGTGGCTTCTGCGGTGATCCCGCGAATTACGATGTATTCGTCCATAGTTAGTTATGTCTGAAATTCGAATTTAGGCTACGATATTATTATGAAATGCTTCGGATATCATCTACCATTTTTGTACAATGACCATCAAATAACCAATTTCCGAGGCAATGTTTATTTAAGGAATCTCCGAAGGGGGTTGGCCAGGGTACAACCCTGAGGCCAACGGATCGATATTATCTGTGGAGGCCGTTCATTGAAGCCCGCTGAACTCCAGGAACTGATCGAGACCATCGATAACCTGCCCAGTATGCCGAATGTCACAACACCCGATCCTTCTGACCTTAGGAGGGAGGCCGAGCAGTACGCCCAAGTCACAGAGTTCGGCAACCACGCTTTTGCTTCCTGCGTCAAGAACCGATCAGCGGGACTCACGGTATATGTTGGTGATGGGGAGATACCTCAGAAGAAGCTCAATTCTGACCAGGAAGCTATCCTGCAGAAACTGCCAAAGACCCTGAAAAAGGTCCGGAAATATCTGGAGATCGCTCCCCTCTATCAACTGAACCTTACTATGGGTGATAACACGGAGTTCACCCCCCATTGCACAATGTTCCTCTCCAGGTACAAGAAGGAATGCTGCAGGCTTGCTTACATGGCTGCGCAGACACTTCTCGAGCGAAAGAACACGCCCGGCCCTGAGATGACCCTCATCGATATTCCCGAGTGGCAGGAGAAGGACAGGCAGATCCTGGTGTTCCCCGACGAGCGACTTACATTGGTACTAGGCAGCGATTACTATGGCGAGGTCAAGAAGGGATTCCTTCGAATGGCTATGTGGGAGGCAAAGAAAAGAGGGATGCTTGGTCTCCATGCTGGCTCAAAGATGATCCGGGCAAGGGGCAGTGATGGCAAGATCCAGAGGATAGGAATGATCATCTTCGGCCTGACCGCTACGGGGAAGACCACGCACTCCTGCCACGATCATGATCTGGATGGCGAAGGGGAAGGTGTGGAGATCGTGCAGGACGATGTCGTGTTCCTTCACAAGGACGGCTCCGCCCTCGGCAGCGAACGGGGTTACTTCATCAAGACCGACGGGCTCACCCTGCATGACCAGCCCCTCCTTTATCACGCGGCGAGCCAGAAGGACGCACTCTTCGAGAATGTGCTCGTTGACTATCAGGGAAAAGTGCACTTCCAGGACGAGACGCTCACCGGAAACGGTAGAGGAATAATCCAGAGACAAGACCTTGGAGACAGCATGAGCCCCACCATCAACCTTCCACCACTCAAGGAGATGGACAAGCTTATTGTGGCATTCATCACCAGGAGGAACACTGTCCTGCCAATCGCGGCCAAGCTGACGCCGGCTCAGGCGGCCTGTGCATTCATGTTGGGAGAATCGATCGAGTCGACGGGCGGAGACCCCAAGAGGGCTGGAGAGACGGTTAGGGTGGTGGGAACCAACCCATTCATCATCGGTGACGAGTCGAATGAGGGCAATTGGTTCTATGACTTCCTGATGAAGAACGAGGACAGGGTAGAATGCTACCAGCTGAACACGGGGGGAGTTGGTGAGATCATGGAGCGGCTTCCTGATGGCACGAAGAAGATCATCAGGAAGGTCACCAGAGTAGAGATCTCCGAAATGGCCAGTATAATAAGGGGGATATGCAGGGAGACCATAGAATGGACTGAGGAACCCAATTTCGGAACCATGGTTCCCAGCAGTGTCGATGGGGCGGACCTGGACCGTTTGAACCCCCTTAAATTCTATGAAAAGGAAGATGTGGATAAAATGGTCATTCAGCTCAAGAAGGAGAGGGTAGACTACATGTCCCGATTCAAGAATCTCAAGAAAGATATTTTTGATTCCTATACTGAGTGACCCCCATTAATTCAGTCATTTGTTTCATAACTTATTTCGAAATCCCGACAGGAAGAATGATTTAGTGGTCCTTCATCAATTCACCTAGGTCACGAGGTGAGAAGCTGAAAGCCCTGGTCTTGAATGGAGGCGAACCTGAGGACCTGCTGTCCAAGAAGATCACCGAGTCCATCTCGAAAGCTATGGGAGAATGGGATTGGGATGTGGACATCCTTGAACTAGGAGAGATGGAGATTGCGGGATGCATGGGTTGTTTTGGGTGCTGGATGAAGACCCCTGGGATTTGTGTAATTGATGATATCTCAAGGGAACTCGCCCGGAAGATGATATCTAGCGACCTCCTCGTCTATTTAACCCCTATAATCTTCGGCGGATACTCGTATCATCTGAAGAAGGCGGTTGACCGCATGATTTCTGTTGTGCTTCCCTTCTTCGAGAAGGTCGATGGTGAGATTCACCACGCAAAGCGATATGATCGATACCCTTCATTCATGGCCATAGGAATAGCGGATTCTGAGAACGAGTCAGAAGAGAGGACCTTCAGGGAATTGATTGCTCGAAACGCGATCAACATGCACGCACCTAGATTCTCATCAGCAGTAATTCTTAGAACCGATAGTTTAGGATCGAGACAAGAGAATCTTGTGAAAACTCTCAGAGATATGGGGGCAGTCAAATGACCATAAGAAAGGCACTTCTTCTAGTAGGCAGCCCCAGGGGGAATAAAAGCAATTCTTTCTCGTTGGGATCTTTTCTCATGAAGAAACTGAACGAAAATGGAGTCGAGACAACCACCATGATGGTCAAGGACGCGCTCAAGTCCAAGGAGAGGATTGAGGATATGCTCAAAGAGATCGATAAGACAGACCT
>DATKXF010000118.1:0-14592 GCA_035529155.1 Methanomassiliicoccales archaeon
ATAGAAGAGATGCCGTTGAAGGAACTCAAGGAAATGCAGTACAAATCACTCAAGACGCTAGTTTACAGGTTGTACAGCTTCTCAGACTTCTACCGCAAGAGAATGAGGGAAACGAATGTTCATCCTGACGACATCCGAGCCCTGGAAGATGTCATCAAGCTTCCATTCATGGTCAAGAGCGACCTCAGGGACAACTATCCTGACAAGCTGTTCGTGATACCAAGAGACGAAGTGGTAAGATACCATGCATCATCGGGTACCACCGGGAAGCCTACCGTGGTGGGATATACCCAGCAAGATCTTGAATACTGGACATCATCCTTGGCAAGGGGTTTGACCTCTTGCGGCCTGGGAAGGGGAGATGTGATCCAGGTTTCATATGGCTACGGTCTTTTCACTGGAGGCTTGGGGTTGCATTACGGCGCGGAAAAAATCGGTGCCGCCGTCCTTCCCACATCGGTCGGGAACACCGAGCGCCAGATAGAGCTGATGCAGGACATGGAGGTCACGGCCATCGCCTGCACTCCCTCCTACCTCATCCACATCGGGGAGGCGGCAGAGAAGATGGGTATCAGCATCAAGGACGACACTCATCTCAAGACGGCGATACTGGGCGCTGAGCCCTGGTCTAACAAGATGCGCCTCCGTCTCGAGGAATGGCTGGGAATAAAGGCATACGATATCTACGGCACGAGCGAGCTCTCTGGCCCATTGTTCACCGAATGCGAGGAACAGGATGGTATCCACGTCTGGGCCGACATGACGCTGGTCGAGATAATAGACCCGGAGACGGGAGAGCAGGTCGCCCCAGGAGAGAGGGGCGAGCTCACAATTACGATGCTGAGGAAGGAGGCTCTACCCATCGTCAGATATCGGGTAGGCGACGTGACCCACCTCAGGGAGGAGGTATGTGGCTGCGGTAGGACTCACCCACGGATCGGCCGAATAGAGGGCAGGGTCGACGATATGCTAATTATTCGGGGAATCAATGTATTCCCATCCCAGATCGAACACACTCTGATGTCCATTCCCCAGCTGGGAAGAGAATTCCAAATCGTGGTCGACAGAAAAGGTGCTCTAGACGAACTCCTGGTGAGGGTAGAGCTTGGCAAGGATTCGTTCAGTGACAAGATTAACGATCTAATGGATATCAAGAGAATGGTCGCCCATCGCCTGAGAAGTGCACTGAACATTAGCGTGGAGGTGGAGTTGGCGGACCCTGGTTCACTTCCCAGGTTCGAGGGAAAGGCAAAAAGGGTCGTCGACAGGAGGGAACTCTGATGGTCAGGAAACACATGATAAAGCAGCTATCCGTATTCTTGGAGAACAAACCTGGGAGGCTAGCAAGGATTTCCAAGGCTCTGGAGGAAGAGGGGATCAACATATTGGCATTCAGCATCGCCGAGGCTGATGGGTTTGGGGTGATAAGGGCACTGGTGGACGACCCAGACAAAGCACACAACAAACTAGTGGAGATGGGATTCACTGTGTCTTTCACGGAGGTCATAGCCGTTCAGATGAGAGACGAACCTGGAGGGCTTTTCGAGGTCGCCTCGATACTCGGTGACGAGAACATCAATATAGATTATTCCTATGCGTTCTCTGGTCGAAAAGCCGCGGTCCTGATCCTTAGGGTGGACAAGGTGGAGGAAGCCATAAGGAACCTGGTCTCAAGGGGGATCAGGTTGTTAGAGGAGAAGGATCTCACCTCCGATTGATCCGTCAGTCCACTCCATGAGAGATATATTTAAATAGCCCATGCCACCTGAAGCCAAATTGCCAGGAGAGGGAGGGCAGCTGACGGTAGGGTTTGTAAGACCCCGCTGAGGAAGGTCCCCCCTCCAAGAGAAGGTGGACCACAGAAGTGGTTGGGCGAGAGCCCAGGCAAGGGCGCAGAAACGACACAGCCCCGAATTAGGATGATCCGTTTGTCGGTGACGTTGTCCGGGGATTTGGTGAAACGGCGACTCCCCACCGGAGCAAGCCCAAACAGCCGGGATGACCCCTCGGGACCGGCGGGTAGGGTGCTAAGTTGAATGCTGCCTGAAACAGAAGGGGGCCTACTACCCTCACCTGGCAATCAACGTATTTTCAAAGATGGGCATTCTCCTGATAGGTTTTATTAGCGAACATCAGCATTGCCTCGGTCAGTAGAGGGGATCGCAATGAGACCTAGACCCATTGGGGTAACTATTTTGGGCTTTATGGCCTTACTTCTGGGCCTGATATATCTGCTGGGAGCAACCGGTTCCTTCTTGGTGGCTGGACTTCCCCTGGACGAACTGCAGGAGATCGGCAATATTCCTGATTTCATCGTTGAAAATTCCGGGATCATCTTCACCTCCCTCGGAGTGGTGTTTCTCATTTTCGCAGTTGTCAGCTTCCTGCTCTCGTACGGCTTTTTCAAGGGAAGGCCTTGGGCTTGGACCCTTGGAATCATATTGGGAGTACTATCGATCATCTCCAGCGTGATTAACCTGATGATATACTGGGACATCTCGAATCTGAGCAGCTCGATCATCAGCATACTGATAGCGGTCTTACTGATAACCTACCTAACCCGCCCCGGTGTAAAGCGCTACTTCAGCGCATGATGGATTTCATAGATAACTCGTATTCAATTGTTAACGCATAATTAGATTACAGGAGAGAACAAAAGCTTCTGCTCACATTAACTTAAAATAAACTTTCAAATGGAAATAATTATCGAGGTTCGATATTAGAGCCAGTGTTCTCGAAGAGTTGTTGCTTCGTAAAAATTCCCGCTTCTTTCACGGACTATTTGCTAATTGGACAATTAATCAACGGGCAATCGGTAAATACTTTTCTGCATATTTTATCGATTGAGCAAACTGGGGGGTTTAATGAAAGTCTCAAAAGGTATGTTTTATCTTTTCGAGGAACGAGTTCCATTGCGGACCCATCAGGTAGTCCGGAAGGAGCTCTCCAATGGAAGAAAAGCGCTCTATATTAGCAAGAACGCCCCGGAACTTCTAAGGTCCCAGCTAGACTTTGACATGAGTCTGTTGAAGACCAAATGGTTGTCTCCAAGAACGGAGGACAGCTGCATCCCACCAATGAACTTAGAGATTTTCGAGAGGGAGATAAAGCAGTTCTTCATTGAGAATGAAGACGGTATCGTGGTCCTGAACGGACTAGACGTGCTGGAGAAGTGGAACGGTTGGAGACCAGTCCTTGATGTCCTTAGGCGAACTGAGGAGGCGCTTGGAGACAGCCAGGGGAATATCATTATCAGCCTCGATCCAAAGAGCCACTATCCACTGAAGCTCAAGAAGCTTGAAATCCTTTCTGATGAGGTCGTGTCCAGCTGTTCTTGAGGTTCATCAACGACCTGAAGCGAAGAAGTAATATCCCAAGCTGTATTACTAAGTGGTATGGACCCCGGCCTGCAAGGAATTGTCGATGAGGTCCGGAATGATCAAGGTTCCGGTGCCGCGGATATCTTCCGAAGGGTATTGGATGCACTTTGCATGATAATGCAGACCTCTAGATCAGTTTCAAAGCAGGACTTGGAAGATTTTTCGCTGCAGCTGCACCTGGCAAAGAGGTCCATGGCACCTATGTTCAACCTCGCGAACACTATCCTCATATCCCTGGAAAGAGAAGACTGGGAAGACCATATTAGAGAGAGGTTCTTGACCATTCGGAAAGAAATTGATATTTCAACCGCAAGGATTGTGGATTCGGTGAGCAACATCCTGAGCGGCGGGCGAATAATGACAATTTCGTACTCAAGCACGGTTCTGGCATGCCTGAGTTCCATGTCTGGGGGACAAAAGATAGAGGTGATCGTGCCCGTGTCCCTGCCCTTGGGAGAGGGACGGCAGATGGCAAAGGTCCTTTCGGACCGGGGAGTCAGGGTCGAGCTAATACAGGATTCAATGGTCTTCTCAATCATGGAAGAGTTGGACTACGTGATCGTGGGCGCGGACGCCGTCACACCCGTAGGATTAGTGAACAAAGTGGGAACTTTTTCCATCGTGGCCGCAGCCCACTACTTTGAAGTCTCAGCATACGGCTTGTGCGATTGGATGAAGATCTCCCCTGTTGAAATGCTAGACCCAATTGAGACCCAGACCAGCGTTGGAGTGAATCTCTCGATGAGAGAACAGGTCTTCGAACAGACCCCCCTTGATATGTTCACCGGAGTAATAACGGATCGAGGAATCATGACCCCAGATGATATCCGGACCGAGATGGAACGCATGAAAATATCAACCAAGTGGGCCAGGCTTCAGTGATGCGTAAACTAATTATTCTCCCTACGCCATTTTTAAGTTGATACTTATGCGTCTTATCGGGATGGAGAAAGGGGGAGGTCAGGCAAGGATCAGTTTCTTCGGCTGCCCCCTTAGGTGCGAGTATTGCACCCACATTCGACAGGAGAAGCGCGATTACGAACTGATCGAAGTCCTGGAGTTCCTGGCAGATCCAGAAGTAGGGCAGGTATACCTCGGAGGGGCTGAACCGGCCCTTCAGAAAGAGGAACTACTTGAGTTGCTCCAGAGACTGAAGAAGATGAAAAAGAAAACGATCCTGAAGACCAGTGGATTCTACCCCGAGGTGATCGAGAAGGCCGTAGACCTCGTTAGCCAATTCGAGGTGGAGGTGAAATGTCCCCTCGATGATCTTCAATGCAATTCGGAGCTGACTGGCTTATCGCCAGATAGAACCGCGAGATACGTGGAGAAGCTCTCCCGTACTTTCGAACTATTGAGAGGGCGCAACACTCGGGTCTGGATTCGAGTGATTCCAGGATTCCTGGATGAAGAGAAAATAGATAGGATCGGGCAAGAGATCGAAGGGGTGGCCACTGAGGCCTGGCTACTGCAATTCCTCAGTAATCCACAGAACGAGATGGGATTCAGGGGAATCGAGGAGCCCGGTCCATCCGAGGCGGAGATGGTCGACCTGGGAAGACAACTGATAAAGTACGTTCCCCTGGTGATCATAAAGGGAGAAGGTTTCGCCAGCGAGTTCAAAGCCACCTAATCATAATACTGGCCCGGTGGTGTATATGTTCATAGACTCGTCGTAGCCCATGCCTTCAGCCTTTGTTCTCTTACCGGAAGCCACTTCCATCATCTCTTTCAATATGATCTCTCCGGCTGATTGCACGGTCATCGAACCTTCTAAGATTCCGCTCACGTCCACATCAATGTGGGAATTAAGGCTGCTGGCAGTTCTAGAATTTCCTGTAATCTTCACAATGGGCATGAATGGAAAGTTATGAGGTGCACCCTTACCAGTTGTGAAAGCCATCATATGAGCGCCAGATGCTGCTATCCCAGTGAGGAATTCAGGCTCCCGTCCTGGAGAATCTACCATGTAAAGGCCCTTCCCCTCGATCCTGTTGCCATAATTCACCACACCATCTATGGGTTGGGTACCAGTCTTGATAGCCGCCCCGAGAGATTTCTCCTCGATGGTTGATAAGCCGCCCTTGATGTTCCCACCGGTCGGCTGACCGCCCCTCATGTCGACACCCATGCGCTTAGCTCTCTGCTCCATTCCCAAGATAGTGCTCAAGAGTTGATCTTTGATCTGTTCGCTTCTCCCTCTAGAAATGATCCAGCCCTCCGCCCCTATAAGTTCAGTCGTTTCTCCAAAGGCAACACTTCCCCCCATATCCAGAAATGCGTCCACCGCCTTTCCGAGAGCCGGATTGGACGCTATACCCGAGGTGGTATCGGACCCTCCGCACTTGATTCCGAGCAACAGGGAGGAGACGTCTGCCTCTTCCCTCTTCCCAGGAAGAAGGGCCGATCTCATTTCAACCAACTTGGATCTGATCGCCTCGCTCGCTTTCTCTGTGCCCCCTAGGTCCTGGGCGATGAAGGTCTCGACCCACTTCCCCGATGAAGATGCGATGCCGTCCGCGATGCTGTCGGCATCAACACTCTCGCATCCGAGTCCCACTACTACAACTCCGGCAAGGTTAGGGTGCTTTCCAAGGGAGATCAGAGTCTGGGAGACCCTCTCGAGATCTGGAAGGGTTTGGGCGCAGCCTTGACCATGAGTGAATGCCTTCACCCCCTCCAAACCTCGAGATGCCCACCTGGCAACCTCATTGCCGCATGCAACTGTTGAAATCACTCCCACGATGTTCCTTATCCCTACAGATCCGTTCTCTCTGGGATACGCCATGAATTTCCGGTCGATCAAGCTCGAAGCCCCCGAGATGAGAAGATGGCATCTATCACGAATTCCCTCAAATGATGTTCAGGCGTGCGGAGAAGCGTAGGGATCGACCTTGGACTGTCAATCGCCAATCCTCTGGATGAACTCCTTGACCTTCTGGTCCCACTCCTCAGTGAGGATATCTACGTCCATCTTATCCTCACCGCAGACGGAAAGGGTGACGTGACCTCCACCGCCTTCCATGCACACAGAATCTTCGTCACGCTGGGTGACCTCCAAACCCAGCTTCTCAAAGTACTCGACTGCCTTCTCGATCACCTTCTCTGGTGCCAGATGAGTGCTCACCCCATACCTCATTCTTCCGCCTCCGCTGAGGAGAATAATCGGGAGCAGTATACTTATACCCTATGCTCCCAGAAGAAGGCCAGTACGTACGTTTTAAGAGCAATCATCACGGATGTCCAGACTAGCAGCTATTGTGATCTAAGGCTCCCTCTGGGCATGCGTCCACACAGGCGCAGCACTCCACGCATTCGTCGATATCGATCACCACAGCTTTCCCATTCTCCAACTTGTACACATCCGTGGGGCAGGAATCTACGCACTCTCCCGCACCAACACACTTGTCGTAGTCTATCTCTATCACTATACCTAATCCTTCACTGCTCCATTTCTTGATCGGCATCTATCGACCTCCAATGACCACAAAATCAAAAGTTTACGGAATTCAAGTTTCTTAATACATGCCATGGTTTCCATTTTGGGGGATAGGATTATGACTTTTCTTATACCTAGATATCATGTATGAAATTCGCTCCCCTCTCCAACAACTCCAGGACGATATTGGAGAACAGATACCTTCTCAGGGACAACGAGGGAGTATTGGCGGAGACGCCCGACGAGCTGTTCAGAAGGGTTGCCGGGAACATCGCCTCCATTAACGGAACCGTTGAGAGGACTTCCATTGTGAAGAATATCGAAGATCAATTCTTCAAGGCCATGAGGGGGCTGGAGTTCATCCCCAATTCCCCCACTTTGATGAACGCTGGAACGGAACTTCAGCAGTTGAGCGCCTGCTTCGTGCTCCCAGTGGGGGATTCCATCGAGAGCATATACGACGCGGTCAAGTGGTCGGCGATCATCCACCAAAGCGGGGGTGGGACTGGTTTCTCTTTCTCCGATCTAAGACCATCTGGCGATACGGTTAGGTCTACGGGAGGAGTCGCTTCTGGTCCAGTTTCCTTCATGAAAGTTTTCGATGCAGCTACCGAAGCTGTTAAACAGGGTGGGAGAAGGAGAGGAGCCTCAATGGGTATCCTGAGGGTTGACCACCCAGACGTATCGGAGTTCATTCATGCGAAGGATGATCTGAAGTCCCTATCCAACTTCAACATCTCTGTGGCGGTCACCGATGACTTCATGGAAAAGGCCAGCAGAGGAGATGAGTATGAACTGGTGAACCCCAGGTCCGGCGTGATCACTGGAACCAAGAATGCCGCTGAGGTGCTGGAGGATATCGCTGAATCGGCCTGGAGGACCGGAGATCCGGGCCTGATATTCATCGACGAGGTGAATAGACGAAATCCTGCACCCCTCCTTGGTCAGATCAAGGCGACTAACCCCTGCGGAGAAGTGCCCCTTCTCCCTTTCGAAGCATGCGTCCTGGGATCCATAAACCTCAACCGAATGGCAGAACGGGGGGAGATGGACTGGGAGAGGCTTGACGAGATTACCCGCATAGGGGTGAGGTTCCTTGATGGTGCGATAGATGCTAGCAGGTTCCCTCTCGTCCAGACAGAGGATGTGGTGAAAGCGAACAGGAAGATCGGGTTGGGGGTTATGGGTTTCGCCGACTGCCTGATAAGGCTGGGAGTGGTCTACGGGTCAAGAGAATCACTGGAGATGGCCAGGAAGGTGATCCGCCGCGTGGCTGATTCCGCCCGGAGGGAAAGCGCATCAATCGCGGAGGAGAAGGCGAGTTTTCCGAACATCAGCATGTCAAAGATACCTCCTCCCCAGAGAAACCTCACCCTTCTGAGCATAGCTCCGACCGGCACGATAAGCATGATAGCCGGGTGCTCCAGCGGGATCGAACCACTCTACGCCATCTCCTACACCAAGCATGTGCTGAATGGAGAGCACTTCAGGGAGGTGAACCCATTATTCATGGAGGTCTGCAGAAAGACAGGAATATTTTCTCAAGAATTGATGAGGAAGGTGTCTAAGAGACATTCCATCCAGGGTATGAGGGAGATACCAGAGGACATTAGGGAACTGTTCGTGACCACTCAAGACATCCCTCCGGAAGCCCAGGTCAAGATGCAGGCCGTCTTTCAAGATGTGGTCGACAATGCGGTATCTAAGACCATCAACCTTCCATCATCCGTCACGGAGGACGAGATATCAGAGATATTCCACCTCGCTCACGACATGGGATGCAAGGGCATCACCGTATACCGTGAAGGTTCCAAGCCAGGACAGGTGTTGACAGTGGAGGAGCATGCAACATGTCCGATCTGCGGTAGCCCCATTAGGGGTGAGGAGGGAGGATTCACTTGCAGGTCATGCGGTCACATACTCTGAGCTATTATTGTATATTAATATACATTAAAGTTCATAAGTGTTATATATCTCAGAGGCTTTCCCCCCTCCATGACACCACTTGTTAACGATAAAAGAGTTGTTCTGGGAATCGAGGACATTCCCAGGCGATGGTATAACATCCTTCCAGATCTTCCTGAGCCATTGGCGCCTCCCCTTAACGGCCAGACCAAAGAACCTATAAAACCCGAGGAACTGGCCGTAATATTTCCAAGGGCACTCCTTGAGCAGGAGATGTCCACGGAAAGATACATCGACATTCCTGAGGAGGTCAGGGAGAAGTACATTATTCTCAACCGGCCAAGCCCCCTTCAGAGGGCGTTCAATCTGGAAAAGGCGCTCAAAACTCCTGCTAAGATATACTTCAAACGTGAGGATCTTAGCCCCACCGGAAGTCACAAGACCAACACTTCTGTGCCTCAAGCCTACTACAACATGAAGGAAGGGATCGAGCGTCTGACCACCGAGACCGGAGCTGGACAATGGGGTTCCGCCCTCGCCTTAGCCTGCAACATGTACGACATGCAATGCGAGGTCTACATGGTCCGAATCTCCTTCGATCAGAAACCCTACAGGCGAAATGTAATGGAGACTTACGGAGCCACGGTCTACCCGTCCCCCAGCACCAGAACCGAGGCTGGAAGAAAGATACTAGAAAAGGATCCAGACACCCCTGGTTCGCTCGGGATGGCCATCAGCGAAGCTGTGGAGATGGCCGTCAAGGATGACAAGACCAACTATTCCCTGGGGAGCGTCCTCAATCATGTGATGCTGCACCAGACGGTCATCGGTGAGGAGACCATCAAGCAGCTGGAGTTATTAGATATCACTCCGGATTACATGATCGGCTGCACTGGTGGCGGAAGCAACTTCGCAGGCTTCACATTCCCCATGATAGGAAAGAAGCTGAAGGGAGAGGTTGACACTGAGATCATCGCAGTTGAGCCCTCGTCCGTACCCTCACTTTCTGCGGGCAAGTTCGAATACGATTATGGTGATACCGCGGGCTACACTCCCCTGCTCATGATGTACACCCTCGGTCATAATTTCGTTCCACCATCAATCCATGCCGGAGGCCTTAGATATCACGGAATGGCTCCCACTGTCAGTCTCTTGACCAAGACAGGGGTTGTGAAACCGGTGACCTATAACCAGACGGAAACATTCGATGCCGGTGTTCTCTTCGCCAGAACCGAGGGAGTCATCCCTGCTCCGGAGAGCAACCACGCCATCAAGGCAGCCATCGATAAGGCACTCGAAGCTAAGAAGAACGACGAGGAGAAGGTCATCGTCTTTAACCTCTCCGGACACGGCCTACTTGATCTCACAGGGTACGACAAGTACCTGAACGGCAAGCTGAATGGTAACAGCTAGAACCCGACCTAAAACCCCTTTACCTTTCTCCTTTTCTTATTTATCGATAAATGTTTATTATGTCATCATATGGAGCCTTCGATCATCGTCCACGGTGGTGCATGGAATATCCCTAAGAGGAAACATGAATCCCATCTCGAGGGATGCAGACGGGCCGTCGAAGAAGGAATAGAATTTCTGCTGGATGGAATGTCCGCCCTAGATACAATTGAGAGGGCGGTCCGCCTGCTTGAGGATCATCCCGTCTTCGATGCCGGTTTCGGTTCCTTCTTGAACGCCGCCGGTGAGGTGGAGATAGACGCCATGATCATGGACGGTACTGATCTCAGATTTGGGGCGGTCGGAAGCGTGCAGTGTATCCGACATTCAGTTTCACAGGAAAGGGAGGTGCTAGAGGATGGAAGGCATTCGATGTTGGTTGGAAAAGGAGCCCTTAGGTTTGCCAGACGCATAGGGATGGAAACGGTCACCTCCAAGGAGCTGCTGATGGATAGGGAACTGGAGCGCTGGAAAGAGATACAGCTTGACGGGACATTCACTAGTCGAAGAATCTTCGAGATGGAGGGGCTGACCATGGGAACCGTCGGGGCCGTGGCCATTGACAGTGCTGGAAGAATAGCAGCGGCCGCATCCACAGGTGGGACGCCAAATAAGCTTCCGGGAAGGAATGGTGACTCGCCCTTGATCGGATGCGGGACCTACGCTGATGATTGCACAGCTGGTGTATCGGCAACGGGCTGGGGGGAATCTATTATGAAGGTGACTCTTGCCAGAAGAGTCTGCGATCTGGTTGAGAGAGGTTACGATGCGATGAGGCTTTCAGGGCTGCAATCTCGCACTTGGAGAAGAGGGTCGATGGCCTTGGTGGCGTAATAGTCATCGACGGGGAGGGCAAAATTGGTTATTCTCACAACACCCCATACATGGCTCTCGCCTTCTTTGAGGATGGGGATACGCACGTGATGATTAACAGCAAAACGCTCTCCTGAGATCAAGTTGTGAAAACATTATCATTATGCGGAATGATTCTCAACCTGGATATTTTTGGGAATATCCACTTAAAGGTATGCGCAAATGATTATTTGCAAAAGCTTTGATAGCTTTATTTCGTAGCTAGCACAGCGTCTTGGGTGCTTAAGAATCATAAACGGTGGTGACTCAAGAATGACAATGGCCATCAGGACCGAATGTCAAGAAGTGGAATCCATCAACGTTAGTGTGAACAGTGATGTTTATGCATTCGACCTAGGCCGGATCTATCTCATTCTCAATCCAAGATCGGATAGAGCTTTTTCGATAGCCCGTGATTTCTTATCATCGGGACAGAGGATGCTGTGCGTTTCCAGATATCATCCAGAGATCGTGCGTGGAATGTGGATAAATGAGGACTTCAAGTCGATTTGGCTCAGCGAACGGCACGGAGAGAGCAACGTCCCTGCAAACCAGCTTTCCCGCCTGAAAGGTAAGATAGGAGCGTTCCTCAGTGATAGTGGAAACGGCGTCGTGATGCTTGACGGTATTGAATACCTCTCACTTTTCAACGACTTCTCAAAGCTTCTAAGGTTCGTAGAGGAACTGAACGACATGGTCATGGAATTGCGTGCAATTCTCCTGATCTCAGTAGATCCGCGATCGTTCGATCAGCGGTCCCTGGCAAGACTTCGGCGATTTGCTGAGGTAGTTCAGTAGAGAGAATCTCCACCACCTCGGTCGTAGAATGCTGGGGGAATTCCGAGAACAACCTGTCTAGATCTCTCTGTTCCAGGGCCAAAGGATCAATGCATATCAGCATCTCAGCGGTCTTGTTCTCCAACATCGAGTCTATCTCCCTCAGGGTAAGGATCACCTTGCTCATGTCATTCCACATCAAGAGGTACTCCAGTCCGTCAAGGAAGATTATGGTGCAATCATTCTTCTTCAAAGAGGCTTTCACCACCTTGACCAGCAGTCCTAAGGATTTGGGTGATATCACTTCCTTTCCCTTTCTGGTACTCAACCATTGACATTTTATCTTGCTGAGACCAAACTTCTTAGTGACATAATCCGGATGCAGGCGGGTGATGCATAGTGCATCCCATCCGGTATTGATAAGCATCGAAAGAGCTTCAAATCCATATCTGGGGTAGCTTTCGGTAAGCAGTGATATCTTAGAGTTGATACCTTCTGAAACCATTCTTATTCCTCCGTGTTAGGACTCGATTTTGCTTTAACGGTATATAAAACCAAGTTGAGCATGCTACTTTTAATTCAGCAATCTTTTTTTCTATGGATGTAGATAGAGTCGCGTGACCCGGCGGACGAGGAAGAATCTTCTCACATCCAAGGAGAAGATCATACTCCATCTCCTGAGCCACCATAGATACTATCAGGATTCAGCATCTCCGGAAGCAGTTACTCAGGATGGGGTGGCCGAGGCAGTTGGAGTGGGTAGGAACAATGTTTCGCGATTCCTCAACGAGCTCGCCCAAGACGACCTTGTCGAGGTTCAGGTGAAGCATATCAAAGGTCTGCAACGGGTCCGTAACGTCTACTTCCTTAGCCACCTGGGATTCCAGGAAGGCTTGATCCTCAAAGAAGACATCGAATCGATTCGTATCAAGTTCATCGATTTTGATGGAATTGAGAAAGAGGAAGACTTTGGCCGCCTGAATATTCACCTTCCCAGGAGCTACTCACTAGTGGAGCTGGCATCAGGGGTGGAGAGGGGAGTCTTCAACTGTTCTGCTTTCCATGAAGGGAAGATAAAAGAAGAGAGAAGGTACGTTGATTATTCGGATCGCAAACCAGCAGTCAGAACCTTCTTTGGACGAACCCCCGAGATGAAGAGACTCCACGAATTCATGAACTCGGAGACCGGGAGACTGCTTGTGGTACATGGAATCGCTGGAATCGGGAAGACCACCCTCCTGGCCAAGTTCGCACAAGATATCAGAGACTCGACCAACCTGTTCTGGTACAAGGTCCACGAGTGGATAACCCTCAAGATACTCCTTGGACCCTTGGCAGAGTTCCTTTCGAATTTGGGAAAGAAGGGATTGGAGAGATATCTTGCTCAGACCGAGACCCCAAGGGTTGGTGAGGTCTGCGCGATACTCGAGAACGACCTTGCCGAAACGGAGATCCTATTGATCGTGGATGACATCCAGAAATCCGAGCCAACCGTTCTTGAGTTCCTTAGCGCACTCATTACAATACTCACGCCGCTAGAGAGGGTGAAAATAATAGTGGCTAGTCGTGAGATCCCCACATTCTACAACAGAAGCGAAGTAATAACGGGGATCATAGAGGAGATGAACCTGCATGGCCTGGACAGGGAGAGTGCGGGGAAGATGCTCTCTGGGAGATCAATACCCGAGAACACCATCGGTGCCATATACGATGCTACCAACGGACACCCACTGTTCCTCCAGCTCATAGATGATCCCCGGAGCTTTCTCGGTAAGGACGTCCGAATGTTCATAGAACAGGAGGTATACTTGAAACTCGACCTCACCGAGAAAAGGATCCTCGAGATAGCCAGTGTGTTCCGGTATCCTGTCCTAATGGATACATTCTTCTTCATGGAGGATGAGTTGGATAAGGGAGAGGGTAGACGGGCTCGTGACATGAGCTATGAGGACTACATGGTCGATTACGATACCTTAGATGGACTCCTGTCCAAATCACTGCTCCAGGAGTCAATTGGTAGACTGATCGGCATGCACGACCTCATCCGTGAGTTCTTCTACTCCAGATTGAGGCCAAAGCAACGACTCGCACTTCATCGAGCGGCCTCCAGTTTCTACTTGGAGGACTCCTCAGCGCCGGCCTACGTCGAGGCTCTTTATCACAGCCTGAAAGCTGGAGATGAGGAGAAGGCCATTCGCGTAGCGGCCGCCCACGGTAGGATGATAATAGCCAAGGGCTTTGCAGCCCCATTCTCCCCTTTGGTCGGACAGGTGCTTGAGACCTGCCGCGAAATGTCACCTGACGATCGAATGGAACTCCTTACCCTGAGGGGCCAGATTCGGGATATTCAGGGGGACTGGGATGAGGCCATTATTCACTTCCAGGAGATATTGAATCTTGCTTCAATAGACCGTGACAGAAGGATAATCGCGGATGTCAAAAGGAGAATGGGGTCAATAATGCTCCGAAGAGGCGAATTCGGCCAGGCTAATGAGTATCTTCAAGAGGGACGAAAGTTGGCCGAGGAATGCGATGACATCCACACCCTGGTGGACATCTTCTATGATATGGGTGGGCTTCATGAACGCACAGGGGAGAATGACCTAGCTATAGAATTTTTCAAAAAATCAAGAGAACTGGCCCATTCCATTGGCGAGGAGATGGGGGAGGGGAGGGCCTTATACGGGATCGGTAGGGTCTACGAGAACTTGCTAGACTATGGCACGGCCATCCAGTTCAAGAAGGAAGCATTGTCGGTTTTGGAGAAGATCGGTGATGCCAATGAGA
>DATKXF010000119.1:0-3944 GCA_035529155.1 Methanomassiliicoccales archaeon
TAAGAAATAGGTGTTCAGTCGATTTTCCGGAATATCTGGGGAAAAAGGAGATGTCAAACATCGAAGAGGACCTTTCTGAACTCTGTTCAAAGGCAAAGGAATACGGGGCGGCCAGAGTCTCCGTCCTACCCGCAAGTGAAGTAGTTATGGACCTCCGGGTTCGCTTGAAGTGCTTGGTACCCGTTTGTCCCAACTACGGTGTCAACCTAATGTGTCCACCAAGAGTGATGAATCCAGATGAGTTCTCGAAGATACTGGCCAAATACAATCACACAATAGTGATCCAATTCCCGATTTGCAATGATCCCGAGAAGGTACAGGAGTTCATGGATGGAAGATCTCTTGAACTGCTAAGGGCCGAGTCCGCATATCCAAGGACCATCAAGAAGAGCATAGTGGACTTCATGGAATTGATATGCAAGCTGGAGCGGGATTCGGTCAAAATGGGTTACAGATTCTCCGCTGGTCTCTCGGGCGGTCCTTGTGAGCTCTGCGACAGATGTGTAGGTCAGAAGACAGGAGCCCCCTGCAAGAATCCGCTCAAGGCCAGGCCATCTATGGAAGCACTAGGTATCGATGTCTTCAAGACCGCCGAAAACGCAGGCATGCCCTTGGATGGACTGAACGGGAAAGATGCGTACTGGACAGGACTCCTTCTCGTTGAATAAGGGACGCAGGCAATTGATTTGGCCGTTGATGATCGAGAATTGGCGCCGTCGGGCGGGCTCGAACCGCCGGCCTTGTGGTCTCCGCTCCCCATTTGGGGGAATAACAGCCACACGCTCTACCGACTGAGCTACGACGGCTTGACTTGATTTGGAGAATATTAGTCTTCTATTAAGCCTTTACGCTCGTATGGCATCTCAGTCCAGGGTGTTCCTGAGTTCCTTTGCGGTCTGAGAAAGTGAATCCAGAATGTCCCTCAAATGATCAAGGAAGACTGGTACTTTATCGGTGATTATTGCCCCATCCGGCGAGGGTTGGATCAGTCCCTCTTGCTCAAGTATACGGAGAGAGTAACGCACCTTGTGCTGGGGGATGTTGAGTTGCTCGGATAGTCTGATGATACCAATGGGTTCATGCTCCATTATGGCCTGAAGCATCTGGACATGTCTGCATAGAAGATCGATCTCTCCCTCGATCTTGCTGGTTAACACGCTTCTTCCTTTCATGTGGCCCCCTTAGGTACACGTGATAGCGTTTGACATATTTGACGATATTCATTAATTTTCAAATCCCTATGTAAATGTCGAAAACCAACCAGATAAAAGGCGATCATGTAACGTACGAGAACGTGATAAGTTTTATCATGCATGAATGGAAAGGGAATGAAAGATTTGAAAATCGTTCCTTAAGAGATGATATTCTATGATTTCTTTTTCCCATCTACGAATTCGAACAGAAAAGTTAAAATCATATTAGATGCAACATAGGAGGCCTAGATGCGGGGAGAGTCGGGCTCGACTTGATGTCAGAACCTGTCCTGAAAGCCATTACCTCCTTTTCCTCTCCCCAGCATCGCCTAATTAGGGAGGGCTCTTCGCATTCATTTATTGATGACAGGAATTAAATAAGCGTCCATGGAATGCACGGATGGATGTCTGCCATCGAAGTTAGCAACATCATCAAGCGCTTTGGCGAAACAGCCGCTCTTGATGATGTGAGCTTCAAAGTGAACGAGGGAAAGTTCTTCGGATGTTTTGGACCGAATGGCGCTGGCAAGACCACTCTTCTGCGGATCCTGACCGGTCAGCTCAAGCCGACTTTCGGAACGGCTGAAGTGCTTGGGCTGGATGTGAGATCTCAGGGAAAGGAGATCAAGAAGGCCATAGGGCTTGTCCCTGAAGTCGAGAGCCCTCCTAGCTATCTCACCACGTCCGAGTTCCTTTACTTCGTTGGCAAGATCAGGGCGGTTGAAGATATTGACGGAAGGATAGACAAGTGGCTCGATTTCTTCGATCTGACTGAGGCCAGGGGAAAACTGTGCAAGGACCTATCAAAAGGCATGCGGCAGAAGGTCATGCTGGCAGCCGCCTTCATTCATGAACCTAGGTTGCTTTTCCTGGATGAACCCTTCATCAATCTTGACCCGCTGTACCAGAGAAAGCTCAGGGACTACCTATTGGGCCTAAGGGACAACGGGCGGACCATCTTCATGTGCTCCCACATTCTGGAAATCGCCGAGAGGCTCTGCGAGGAGGTGGTCATTCTGGATCGGGGAAAGATCATGGGCCATATGAGCATGGCCGAAATGAGGGAAAAGGGGGACACCCTCGAGACCGTGTTCCTTAGATGCGTGGGGAGGGATGCAGTCGCTCCTTAGTCTGATGCTGAAGGAGGAGTACAGGATGCATGTCTCCTACTCCTCCCGGAGCATATTTCTGGCCATTCCTTTCTTCGTTGCCGTGGTCTCATTTTTCCTAGGCTTGACACTCCGCACTCTGGAACAGAACGTCTCGTTGGCGGAGTTACTCGCGCTGGCCAACATGGGTATATTTATCTACGGGTTAAGTGTGGGCGCATTCGGATTTCTCGGCCGCACATACATCGAGAGAAGGCATGGAAAGGTCAACTATCTGATCGCGGTGCCCACCTTTTTACCCATATCGTTCAGGAGGGCTTTCCTTGGGACATATCTTCGTGATGTCATATTCTACCTTGTCCTAATCCTCATTCCAGCCTTCGGGGGTCTTCTCCTGGCCACTCCGCTGGCGGGATTCTCATTCATATCTGTGGGTTCGGTCTTCATACCCATTCTGCTCTCGTTCTTGTTCGGTATTTCGCTCAGCTTCGCCATCTCTGTGATCTTCACCAGGAGCCTGATGGCATTCTTGATCATGGTAGCCGCGTTCATCCTGGTAATCATCGGTCATGCCTTTGGCCTGTACGGAATGGACCTGGTGCTCCCTTCCTATGGGCTTCAATTCGTACTTCCACCATTCAACTTCAACGCCACGGCGGCCCTCACATACATGATCTTATGCATATCATTGGTGTTGATCTTCTTGGACATCGCCGTACTGTTCGTCAGGGAGAGCTACGAGAACGCACGTTCCAGCTACGAGGATATACTACCATCCATCTTTCCCAGGTTTTCATTCACCCGAGGATATCAATCCCTGATTTCCAAGGAGTTCGTTGACCTGATTCGAAGCGGAACAATATGGAAGATGACCTTCTCCTTCGTAGCTCCGCTGGTCTTTCTCAGCCTCACCACTTGGTATGTGAACAATGGATTGGGAATTCCAGTGGGATTCAACACGGTCTTCTATGCGGCAATGGTAGGTTTCTTTGGGGTGATCTTTTACAGCTGGCTCACGAACGTGGACATGGTCGATTACTACGAGACACTACCAGTTACTGTTCCCGAGCTCATTAGAACGAAACTCATAACCTACTTCCTTCTCACATACGGCATCTCCACCGCATTCGTCCTCATCATCGCTCTGGTTAATAATGAGTTGAGCATACTTTGGCTGGCACTTCCGGTGCTATTCATCATGTCCACGTACATGGTAATTGCCACGGCCTACCTGACAGGCATCAGCCCGCAATCATTCCTTTTCAACCCCCAGATTCTGATCAAGTTCACTATAATATCCTTGCTTCCGGATCTCTGCCTTACGATACTGTCATTCAGCTTGGACACCTCACCCTACCTGGCAGCCCTTGGGATTTCATTGGTCTGTCTCGTACTTATTGTCAGCTCCTTGTTCTTCTACATGGGAATCGAGCGGAAGTGGTCGGCCAAATCGTTCTCATAGAAGTGGAGGGAACGATTTTAATTGTCGACTTCCTTTTCCCCATTCATGGACAGGGGGCAGTGGTTAAGGCGTTTCATCCATATGCTGGCCCCTCTCTTTCTTGTGTACTATGTGTTACCCAGTCCAATTTGGGAGGGAGGCCCGAACAAGGAGCTGACAATAAGTACGAGACAGACCAAT
>DATKXF010000120.1:0-13779 GCA_035529155.1 Methanomassiliicoccales archaeon
GTGAAGGTGGGCAAGGTCATATCTCCAGATAAGCTGTCGGAGGACTGCGCCATGTGCTCATTATCTCCGCTAATGGGTGAGCTGGTAAGGGACAAGCATGTTGATACCAGGACCTTGACCCGTGTGGTTGGATGCAAGGGAAGGGCCGGTGATTTCACCCTGGAACTCGAATCCGGACCATTCTATGTTGACCCAAAACTCTGCAGGTCCTGCGGAAAATGCAGCGATGCATGTCAAATCACCGCCCCGGACGAGTGGAACGTGGGTCTCGCGCTTCGAAAGGCCATCTACCGCCCTTTCTCTCAGTCGATCCCTCCCTCCTACGTCATCGATCCAGAAGCATGCAATAGATGCGGGGACTGTGTTGATTCGTGTCTCTCCCACGCCATCAATCTCACCAAGATGGTTGTCAACGACTCCATCTCAGTCGGTGCTATCGTGATTGCCACTGGCCACGCAGAGATGGATCCCAGTGAGCGTTATGAGCTAGGCTACGGTAAGTATCCTGAGGTTCTTACCCAGATGGAACTGGCAAGACTGCTTGCGATCAATGGACCTACCAGGGGCAAACTAGAACTCAATGGAGAGATCCCCCGCCGAATTATCATGGTCCAATGCGTGGGTTCCCGTGACCAGAAACCAGGTTCCATACCATACTGCTCCAAGATCTGCTGCATCATGGCGATGAAGCACGCCAACTACATCATGGAGCACCATCCAGGAATCGAGGTCATCATCTGCTACACCGACATGAGAACGCCAGGAACTTACGAAAGCTACCTTCAGGAGGCTCAGGGAAAGGGGGTGCGGTTGATCAGAGGTCGGGTGTCGGAGGTCCTCAAGAAAGGAGGCGATCTTATGATCAGGCTGGAGGACACCCTGGGAAGTGAGATACTCGACATCGACACTGATATGGTAGTCCTGTCCTGTGCCATAGTACCTTCAGAGGGGACCGTTGAGATCGCAAAGACCCTCAATGTCAATTCAACCCCAGAGTACTTCATCAAGGAAAAACACCCAAAGCTCGAGCCAGGCTGTACAACCTCGCGCGGAATATTCGTATGCGGTACGGCAAACGGAGCAAAGGACATCACGGAATCCATAGCGCAAGCCCAGTCCACTGCATCCAAGGTGGCCGAGATGATGCTGAACTCCATTGAGATCGAGCCTGATTTCGCCACGATCGATAGCGAATTGTGCAATCATTGCGGGAGATGCCTGCAGGCATGTCCTCACGGTGCAATATACTCTAACGGGACGGTGAACATCGACCCCATCTCCTGCATCGGGTTGGGTCGATGCATAAACAGTTGCCCGGAGAACGCCATCATCATAGTGGGCAACAACGACCAGGAACTCTTTGCGAGGATAGATGGATGCGTTGATGATGGGGATCCTCGGATCATTGCATTTCTCGACCGTAACATAGGATATGTGGCGGCTGACAACGCGGGCATGAACCGTGTCAAGTATCCTTCCTGCGTCAGGATCATACGCATACCTTCCGTCTTCCGACTCAGCTCCAGGCATCTCAAGCATGCTTTCGACAAGGGGATCACCGGGGTGTTCATAGGAGATGGGACAGTGCACGCCTCGAAGGGCACGGTAGATGAGAGCATATCCAGTCACGTCGATTGCTTGAGATGTGGCATGTTGGAGCTGGGGATCGACCCTCGCAGGATATACTACTACGAGGCCTACCTTCCCCATTTCAAGGGGATGGCATCAAGGCTTGAGAAATTCTATCAGAGCATCCAATCCATGGAAGCCACGTCCAGATCATAAGTTAGACCATTCTGGGTGGATGAAATGGTGCTCCCGCCGGGATTTGAACCCGAGTCCTCGGCTCGAAAGGCCGAAATGATTGACCGGTCTACACTACGGGAGCCGATTTTTCAAGCGTGGATGCAGGAAACCGTACTTATACTTTGGCGGTC
This sequence comes from Methanomassiliicoccales archaeon, assembly GCA_035529155.1. GTDB lineage: Archaea > Thermoplasmatota > Thermoplasmata > Methanomassiliicoccales > JAAEEP01 > JAAEEP01. The sequence continues at coordinate 1,938 of DATKXF010000120.1, forward strand.
CAATGCCCTAATGGTTCAGGGGTCGATCATCACCCCTATGGTGATAAACCATTCCTGCCATATTCCGTCATGAAGTGTGCCTGGCGCATCATTCTTGCGATAGGGCATGAGGTACAACCCAACGCAAAATTATATAAATGGTACGTTTATGTGGGAGTTGACTGAACGGAGGCTTCGTTTGGAAGATCACGAAGAGGAGATGGACGAAGAACAGAGTGAGGAAATCCTTCGCTGTCGATTCCCCAATAAGAAGAGTGGGGAGATGCTAGGGATAGCTGATCAGCTACTGGGTGCATCTCGCATTAAGGTGATGTGCGAGGACGGCAAGTCCAGGATAGGCAGGATCCCTGGTAAGATCAGAAAGAGGATGTGGATTCGCGAGGGAGACTTGGTCATCGTCCGTCCCTGGGACTTTCAAGACGAAAAGGCGGACATCAGGTACCGCTACACCAAGACTCAGGCGAATTATTTGAGCAAGAGGAAAATGATCCCCAAAAACCTGGACGTATTCTGATTTGGGGGGGCGGAAATGCCTCGGGAGGATATTGAATCCATCCTCGAGAGAAAGGTCGAGGCCCTTCGGAAGAAGGACAAGAGTACCGAGGACCGAAAGGTCATCGACGAGGTCTTTGATAAAGAGACGCTACTTGCTGTCTACAAGCTCATGAAAGAGGGCATAGTCGATACGGTCGAGTTTTCGATCTCCACTGGGAAGGAGGGGAACGTGTTCCTCGCCACGACACCGAAAGGGAACTTCATAGCCCTCAAGATATTCAGGATATCGACGGCCACTTTCAAACGCATATCCAGGTATATAGAAGGTGATCCCAGGTTCAGGGGCATCCTCGGCTCCCATCGCAAGATAATCTTCGCATGGACGAACAAGGAGTTCAGGAACCTTCATCGCCTTCATTCCGCGGGGGTCAGGGTCCCGGTGCCCATCAGGTTTCACAGGAACCTGCTTGTTATGGAATACATAGGTGATGAGAATTCCCCATCCCCTCTATTGAGGGAGGTCGTTCTTGAGGATCCGGAAAAGGTGTACAACACCCTCGTGGATTATGTGAAGAGGGCGTATCAGAAGGCGGAACTGGTTCATGGAGACTTGAGTGAGTACAACGTGCTGATTAGAGACGGGGAACCGGTGATCATCGACTGCGGACAGGCGTTACTGACGGAACACCCGAACGCCATCGATTTCCTGAAAAGGGATGTGGAGAACCTCAACAGGTACTTCCGTAGATTGGGCGTTAATGTGATGGAATCAGAAAGCATGATAAAGATGATCGTTGGAGGTTAGAAGATGAGCATGCTGAGGATCCCGATGGATAGAGTCGGCTCCCTCATTGGGAAGGGGGGAGAGACAAAGAAGATGATAGAAGATAGGACCAAGACTATTATCAAGGTCGATCCAGAGGGAGAGGTTAGGATATACAACAGGGGGTCAGAAGATCCGTTGATAGTGGTAAAGGTCACAGATCTGATAAGGGCTGTAGGCCGCGGATTCTCTCCTGAGAGAGCCTTGAGGCTTCTGGATGATGATGAGTATTTCGAAGTGATCGATATCCGCGATTATGTGGGTAAGAAGAGCAGCCACGTGATCCGTATGCGTGCCCGGATCATCGGCACCAACGGAAAGACAAGGAGGCTTATTGAAGACCTCACAGGAGCCTTTATCTCGATCTATGGCTCATCGGTGTCCATCATCGGTAACTCCATCCAGATGCCCATCGTCCGGAATGCGGTGGACATGCTGTTGAGGGGCAGTGAGCACTCCACGGTCTACAAGTACATGGAGAGGCAACGCGGCCGTCTTCGCATATCGGAAATGGGATTCGAATGAGTGGTCAGAATGGACTGGTTAGAAGAACTTGATAAGCAACTGAGCGTTGGACGAGGCAAGAGCGACACGGCGTCCATCGCTAGAAGTATCGTGGAGATCGACCTCAACATCCTGGTGCGATTCTCCCTAGGAACAAACGCACGGATGAAGATGCTGCCCAACCAGTGGGATGTGGCAAACTACCATGGTGACAAAACCTGGGAGATCAAGGAGAATTTCGACTTTGGAGAGCTGGGGGAGGTCCTTCTGATAGACGAGTCCTCGAAAGGCTCCGCCATTTTCTCCGATTTCATTTTAGTAAAGGGCCAGAACAGAACGAGAACGAGTTTCATCATCCCCGAGAAGATTGGGGAGGAGAGCAGGTGTGCTTTCTTCGTAGCCTATGAGGCCCGATTGGAAAAGGCCACTCTGGCCGACCTATGGAAGGCGATCCGGCCCGGGGTGGAGGCCTGGTATGAATCATTGCTCAGGGAAAATATGACCCCACTGATGGAGGTCTGTGAGAGCAGATACAAGCGACAATCTTGTCCGTGTATTCCAGGAAACTTATAAGAACAGAGGTACAATCCACCGGCTGATGAACGACCTCATCGGCAAGGCGGACGCCGCACTGCAGCGAGACCTCTGTGATCACTGTCTTGGAAGATTGTTCGCTCTCCGTTCGACAGGGTTGACCAACGAGATTCGAGGACGAAATCTGAGGTCAGCTGTGGCACTCATCAGGTCAATGAGAGATGATGATATGCCCTATCACGAGAAATGCTGGCTTTGCGAGGATATCTTCGATAACGTGGAAAGATACGCAAAGAGTGCTACCAAGAAACTGATGGAGGTCGAATTTTCCAACTATTTGATTGGATCCAAGGTAGATCCCGCTATCGTAGAGAGAGAGGAAAGGATATGGTCCGAGCTGGGCGGTGAGGAAGCAGAGCCAATAAAGGCCGAGCTGAACCGAGAGATCGGCAAGGTGGTGGGCTCCTTGACAGGAAAGGAGGTGGAATTCTCCACTCCTGACGTGGTGGCCATCGTGGACACGAGATTCAGTCATGTGGTCCTGGATACGACGCCTCTATTCCTTTACGGACGGTACCGCAAGCTCAGCCGGGAAATTCCACAGACCAAGTGGCCCTGCAAGAAATGCAGGGGCAAGGGCTGCGAGAGATGCAATTTCACAGGCAAGATGTACCAGACCTCCGTCCAAGAGATCATCGGGGACCCGATACTCGAGGAGGTGAAGGGCGATGAGCATTTCTTCCACGGAATGGGCAGGGAGGACATCGATGCTCTGATGCTGGGAACTGGTAGACCCTTTGTTCTCGAGGTGAGAGGACCTAAGAAGAGATCGCTTGATCTTGATTCCCTCAACGAGAGAATAAACCTGGAAGGGAAAGGAAGGGTTGAGGTGCTAGGGCTCCGCCCATCCTCCCGTGAAGAGGTAAGGCGGGTCAAGCTGGCATCACCTGACAAGAGCTATAGGGTAACAATCAGATTGGATGGAAAGGTTGATAAGGAAAAACTTAATGAGGTTGTGCGCTCATTAAGAGGAACTGCGATTATCCAGCAGACGCCTTTGAGAGTCACGCACAGACGGGCCGACAAGGCCAGGGAGAGAAGGATAATAGACGCACGCGTTGAGTCCTTCGATGGCGAGATGATAAGCCTGGTCCTGACAATGGAGTCAGGGACTTACGTTAAAGAGTTCGTCCATGGGGACCAGGGAAGGACCCTCCCAAATCTCTCCCAAGAACTGGGGATCGCCTGCGAGGTGATCTCACTGGACGTGATCGCGATCTCCGATGACGCTAATGAGGAATATCCATGAAGGCATCAAGAGGACCGAGGCGAAGGACCAGGCATGTGCTCAGCAAGAGCCCTAGAAAGAGAGGTCTGTCTCCCATCACTTATGAGTTTCAAGATTTTGAGGTCGGGGAAAGGGTTAACATAGTTCTTGACCCCAGCATTCATCGAGGGATGCCCCATCCCCGTTTCCACGGAAAGACCGGTACTGTAGTAGGGAACCAGGGCAAGGCCTTCGTCGTGAAGGTCCGCGATGGAAACAAACTGAAGACGGTTGTTTCTAGGCCTGAGCATCTTAGGAAATCAGCCTAAGGAGGTCATATCCATGAATCCCGATCGTTATGTTCCACTCGCAGAAGCCCTTGTGATAATTGAGGAAGAGAGTGAGAGCAGGGAGCTCAACACAGACCAGAAGATGGCGTTGGACCACTCGAAGAAGTTGGTTCGACTTCCCGCCGACAAGGCAAGTGAACTTCAAGAAGCATTATCTAGGCTAGACTTCGTATCTGATGCAATGGCCTGCAAGATCGTCGATATTACCCCTTCCCACCCTGATGACATCAGAGTTCTCTTCGCAAAGGAGAGATTGATCCTTGAGAAGGAACATATTGACCAGATCTTGGAGGTCGTTAAGGAACATCAGTAAGTGGGTGGGACTTTGGAGGATAACGCATATATTCTCGACTATCTACCAGAAGGGCTTCCGGGCGAGAGGAGCTTCAAGAGGGAGCCAATAGTGTACGCCTTAGGTGAGATCGAGTTCAAGCTTTTCGAGCTGGTTCCCAAGCCTAATGCGATCATAATGATAGGAGAGAAGGTCTACATTGGAAAGGATGTGGACAAGCGTGATAAGATCCAACATGTGAAACGTCGTGTGGGATACGAGGAGCTTACGAGTGCGTCCCACAGTGAGCTTCCCTACATCGTCCAGGATCTGGTTATGAACAACGAGAATCGTTTCGTTCAATTCTTCAACACCGCCCAGGCGATAACCACCAGATACCACATGCTTGAACTCCTGCCTGGCCTGGGAAAGAAGACGATGTGGGCAATTCTGGAAGAAAGGAAGAAGGGGAATTTCAAGACCTTCAAGGACCTGTCAGACCGGGTACCTTCGATGAAGCACCCGGAGAAGCTCGTGGCCAAGAGAATCGAGATCGAGCTGTCCGATCCCCACCAGAAGTATCATCTATTCGTTGCTAGATGACTTGACGATGCTGCCCTCAGAGATAAAGGGAATTCTGGAGCAGTACGGGGTCACCCCCACCAAGGCCAAGGGACAGAACTTTCTGATGGACGAGCGGGTGGCCGAAAGGGAGGTCGATTACCTCGATCTAGATCCCAGGGACACCGTACTGGAGGTGGGCCCAGGTTTGGGCATTCTCACGGACATTCTGCTTGAAAGGGCTGAAAGGGTCATAGCCATAGAGCTTGACAGGGGAATGGCGGAGTACAGCAGGAATAGGTATGGAGATTCCATTGTTTTCATCGAGGGGGACGCGTTAAAGATACCGTTCCCGGGCTTCGACCGCTTCATCTCTAACATTCCGTACAGCATCTCCTCTCCATTGATATTCAAGCTCCTTGAGCATCGATTCAGGAAAGCCGTGGTAATGGTCCAGAGGGAATTCGCGGACCGAATGGTAGCCTCCCCCGGCACTGGAGACTATTCAAGACTTTCCGTGAACATGTACTACAGAGCAGAGTGTGAGATCCTGGAGAAGGTGCCAAAATCCAGGTTCTGGCCCGAACCTGAGGTGGACTCCGCGGTGGTGAGCATAATCCCCAGACGACCACCATTCAGGGTCGTGGATGAGGAATTCTACCTCAACCTGGTGAATTCACTTTTCCAGCATCGACGAAAGAAGATCAGGACAATTCTGAAGATGAAGAAACTGGTGGACAAGGATCGATTGAGCTCCCTTCCATTCTTGGATGAGAGGGTTGAGGTCCTCTCTCCGGAGGAGATAGGTGAGCTGTCGGACGCGATACTGTCTCCTTAAGGAACTCATATATCGCACTGATTCCCTTGCCAAGATTAGGGGGTACCTGATGAGCATAAAGAGAATCGGCAGAGCTCTCGCAGAAGCTGGAAGGCTAGAGACCGTCCCGCTTGTGGTATACGGATCCAAGGAACCGCCAGAAGGGGCAGAACCGCTGGCGGCGATGGACCGATGTGTGGGAAAGGCAATCTACTCCATGGCGATCCGTGAGATGCCTCCGGGTTACATCAGCCTCTCTGCCCGGGCGGGATGCTGCCCTGGAGGACAGGCTTGGTTGGGTCTGTCATCGTTCCCAGAGAGGTTGAAGTACTTCGTTTCCACCGGAACTCCGGACTTCATGGAGGGCCGGGCCGAATACTTGAAACGCTGCCCGGGAATGGTGGAGGACAGCGTCAGGACGATCGGGGAGATCACCATGCCAGCGGAGAATATCGTCATACGCAGGACCGAAGAAATGACATCCGAGACGGATGGGCTCTGCATCATACTCTTCGGGAAGGCTGAGAACATCAGGAATCTCTGCTCGCTCCAGCATTTCGGGACAACACAGGCACTGACGTCGATCCTGATGCCTTGGGGGCCCATATGCGCATCCTTTGTCACCTACGCATCTGGTATGGCCTCCAATGTTCCCTGCGATTCCGCAATCCTCGGCCCGGCGGACCCCACTGGGAATCAATGGTTCCCCCCTGACATGTTGTCCCTTTCCATTCCATTACATATTGCCTGCAGGATGGAAGGAGATCTGGGCCAGTCCTTCATCAAGAAGCATCCTGAAACGGCGTTCCCATCCAATCGCCAGAAAGATTATTGAGCCTGGCCAAGGTCATCGGTCGAGATGAGGGAAGTGACTGATCACTGCCTTTGCAAGTCTATCCGCTCCCTCTAAGTAGATGTCGACGGTTGGAATTCCGAACTGCTGCTCAAGACTGCTTCTAACCCCCTCGATCTCATCCGATTTTAGCCCCTCATGGCTGATTCCGAGCGCGATCACCTGGACTTTGGTGAACGACTCGAGCAGGGATATCTCCTCTTCCAGATGAGGCAATGGGATCTTGAGGGACGAGTTATAGTTCCTATAATTCCTGCCCGGGGCGTGCTGGAGTATTATCGCACTGGGCTTGGATGCCGATATTATCGCCCTGGTGCCGCACACATAGGCAGGGTGCGTGAAACTGCCCTGACCCTCGATTACTATGACATCTGGCTCCTCGTCGATGTATGCTTGGTAGATGGCGTTCTCCAGCTCTCCCACCATGTAATCGCCCTGAATTGAGTCAAGCGGAACTCCGTACTTCACACCTTGGAGAAGACCCGTCTGACCAGTTGCCACGAACACGGTTTTTACCCCCGTGTTGTTCAGGGACTCGGTCAATTCAATCGCGGTGGTACGCTTCCCGCAGGCACTGTCGGTACCCAGAATGGGGATGCGGACAGCGTCGATCATGGAAGCCAGGTTCCTGAAACCATGCATCTTCTCCAGTGGGGGTTCTCGTCTGATATCGAGTATCGCGGACCCATTATTAGAAGCGATAGCGGAAAACTCCGGATCCTCGGACAGGAATTCATGCAGCCCAGCGACCACATCCATTCCCCCCCTCAATGCATTCTTTATGGGTTCCCTGAATTCAAGGGGAAGCCTTCCCCCTATGGTGGCCACACCGACAATAAGGACTTCTGGTATCGATTCCAGGGAGCCGATCGCCTCTTCCAAGGAAGCGAAGACGGGGATATCGCGTCTCATACCATCCACGACCTCACCGGCATCCGACCCCGCCCTCGTGCTGTCGATCACGCCAGCGATCCTATACTTCCTGGAATATCTGACCAGACCCCTGGCGGTTTTTCCAGTGGGTTCTCCGAGTTTACCCTCACAAAGGATGATGGCTTCCTGCATCTAATGACCATTTAGGCCATGCGGTTATTGATGAAAAAGATTGCTGAGATCGAGGCGTGTTTTCCTTGGTAGCCTGCTGGTAGGCAAGGTTTTCTAGACTCAGCTCAATATAGGTTGTGAGGATCATGCAGATAGGGATAGTGGGGAAACCCAATGTTGGGAAATCGACCTTTTTCTCCGCAGCAACTCTGGCCAGTGCAGAGATAGCTCAGTATCCATTCACCACCATCAAGGCAAACAAGGGAGTGGCATACGTAAGGGCGAAGTGTCCTCACGAGGAGTTCGGAGTGCAGTGCAATCCAAAGAATTCCATCTGCGAGAAGGGTACCAGACTCATTCCCATTGAACTGCTGGATGTCGCTGGACTAGTTCCCGATGCCTGGCAGGGAAAGGGACTCGGAAACCAGTTCCTGGACGACCTTCGGCAGGCTGACGCCCTCATCCATGTGGTGGATGCCTCCGGGAGCACGGACATCGAGGGAAATCCCGTCGGTATCGGCTCTCATGATCCCTTGGGAGACATTGCCTTCCTGGAAAGGGAGATCGATTACTGGATAAGAGGCATCCTCCAGAAGGGTTTCACCAAGATGGCTAGACAAGCCCACATGGAAGGGACGAAGATGGAGAAGGTGGTCCACGATCGCCTGACCGGGCTTGGTGTGAGCGAGCATGAGGTGGCAGCCGCAATGAGGAACATGTCTCTGCCTGAAAGTCCCATGGACTGGAACGATGAGGAAATGCTCTCCATGGCACACACCATTAGGAAGATCAGCAAGCCCATGATGATAGCCTTGAACAAGGCTGATGTTGCAAGCGATGACTTGCTGAAGAAGCTGGATGGGGTCGATGGATACATCACCATTCCCACCTGCTCTGAGTCTGAACTCGCCCTTAAAAGAGCGAGCAAGGCCAAGCTCATCGACTATGTCCCAGGGGACCATGGTTTCAATATTTCCGAAGCAGCCTCTCTGAACGACAACCAGATCAAGGCTCTAGACTTCATCAGGAGAGCGATAGAGAAGTGCGGCGGTACAGGCGTCCAGGACTGTCTGGAGAAGACAGCGTTCGAGCTCCTGGATCTCATAGTGGTGTACCCTGTGGAGGACGAACACAAGCTCACGGACCATGACGGGAACGTGCTGCCTGATGCATTCCTGGTCAAGAGGGGAACCACGGCTAGGGAATTGGCCTACCGGGTGCACACAGATCTTGGCGAAAACTTCATCAGGGCCATCAATGTTAGGACGCAGAGAGCTGTGGGATACGATCATATTCTCGAAGACGGGGACATCATCACAATCGTGTCCAGACGGTGAGACGATGGAGCACTGGGACGTCAGGTTGCTGTCCGTATCGTACCGGAGGGAGAAGGGAAACGACCTCGCGATCGAAATGTTCGGCAAGACCTCCGAGGGAGAGTCTATCACCGTGAGGTACGTGGGTTTCGAGCCGTACTTCCACTTGGTGTCTCCGAATCTGGCTGTCATCAAAGAGTTGGAGTCCGATCCCAACGTCAGGAGGGTGGACGCGATCAGGCTCTTATACGAAGGTGAGTTGAGGGATTCAGCCAAGGTGGTCGTCACCTTCCCATGGCTTGTTCCAGACTTCAGGAAGAGGTATAAGGATCGCTTCACGGTTCTAGCGGCCGATATTCCCTTCCATCACAGGTTCACATACGACATGGACATGGGATCCTGCATCCGAGTGTTCGGGAAGGAATCTGAAGGACCTTACACCACGGATCTAGTCGTAGAGATGGATGTTCTTGAGGAGGCGACAGGAGATTCTGGGAAGCCATTGAAGAGGCCCAACTTCAAGAACATCGAACCATTCAACCCTAGGTTGAAGATACTGGCCTTCGACATTGAGACAAGCATCAGGGAGGGGACCATCTACACAATTTGCTATGTGATCAGGGATGGTGAAGAGCTCAGATCGGGAAAACCGATCCAGGGAAGCGAGAGGGAGATCATCGAATCCTTTGGAGAGGTTATTACAGAGGAGGATCCGGACGTCATCACTGGGTACAACATTGACAACTATGACATTCCCACGATCATAGAGAGGGCGAAGGAGAACGGTATAGAGGAGATCGGTTGGGGTCGCGACAGGACTAGCCCCAAGAATATAATGGGAAGGTTCTGGAGGCTCAACGGCCGACTTGTGGCCGACGCGTGGTGGGCGGCCAAGATGGAACTGAGGCCAAAGCAGGAGACTCTCAACCATGTAGCGAAGCTGGTCCTTGGGGAGGAGAAACTTGACGTGGATCCCAAACAGATGGACCAGGAGTGGCAGCAGGACCGCGAGAAGGTGATGAGGTACTGCATCAAGGACGCGGAGCTCTCTCTTCGCATTCTGGAGCACGTTGATACCCTGCGAAAGAATATGGATCTGGCCTCGGTATCCAAGCTGCCGGTGGAGGACGTTCTCAGCAGCGGTTCTTCCACACTGATAGACTCGATCCTAATCAGGGAAGCTGACAGAGAGCATGTAGCGGTGCCGCTTACCGGCAAGTACGAGCGCACCAACGCCATTGAAGGTGGCTATGTCCACACCATAGAGCCTGGGCTTTACCACTGGGTCTGCGTACTGGATTTCAAATCGATGTACCCCTCCTTGATAATCGCCAAGAACATCTGCTTCACCACTCTGAACCCGAAGGGGGAGATCGTCGCCCCCAACGGTGTGAGGTACCTCAGCAAGGACCAGAGAGAAGGACTTCTCCCTCGCATCCTAGAGAGGCTCATGAGTGAAAGGGACGATACCAAGGCGAGGATGAAGTCGGCGAATACGCCGGATGAGTACAGGTACTACGACGGTCTTCAGCAGGCAATCAAGATCCTGATGAATGCCGTCTACGGGGTCTTCGCATCATCATTCTACCGTTTCACCGACAAGAGCATTGGCTCATCCATCACCGCCTTCGCCAGGGAGACGGTCAAAAGCATCATAAGGGGGCTGGAGGCGGAGGGTCATACGGTAATCTACTCAGACACTGACTCCCTGTTCTTACAATCTCCGCATGAAGACCTCGATCAGACGGTGGAGTTCGGGAAAAGCATGGCCTCACGGTTCTCCAGAGAGGGTGCCCTCCTTGAGTTCGAGAAGGTCCTGGAACCACTGTTCTCGCATGGAAAGAAGAAGAGATACGTGGGAAAGGTGGTATGGCCAGAAGAGCAGCTTCTGATCAGAGGCTACGAAGTCAGGAGGACGGACTCCTTCGACCTTCAGAGCGAGGTACTTATGGAGGTTTTCAGGAAGATACTCGAGGGAGAGACCGAGGAGGCTGTCGGCCTGGCGAGACAGTGGGTCAAGGATACCATGGACGGCAAGATACCCGTGGAGAAGCTGGTCATATCTCGCACTGTGAGGCAGTTCTCGTTCTACAAGGATCCCGCCACCCAGGTCAACGTTCAGGCTGCGAAGAAGCTCTTGGAAATGGGTTACGAGTTCATTCCTGGAATGAAGGTATCCTGGGTGGTGATTGACAGCAAGAAGACCCCCCAAGAGGTCGAACCTTACATCTCGGGTAGGGAGTTCGAGTCACCACCAGATTACAAGTACTATGCCGAGAGGCTAGCGCAGACCGTCGCACGTGCGACCGAGGTCTTCGGCTGGGACGAGAAGAGCCTGATGCTGGGCTCGCAGCAGTTCACGCTCTTCGACCAGACATTCGAGAACGAAAAGAAGAAGAGGAAGGTCCCTAGCAAACCGAAAACAACTTCCAATTCCAAGACCCTCGAAGACTTCTTCTAATTGATGGGGCGTCTTGATGTTGCTCAGTAATCCTAAACTGAGATAAGTTCTTCAAGGGAGCATGGAGCCCGTGGACTCCCATAAGGACGCCTGCACGGATTGCGGATTGTGCATTGAAGTCTGTCAGGTCTACGATGACTCTGGAATGGTGAAAAAGTTCTATGACCATATAGAGGGGGGGAGCGCTTCCATTCGAGCTTGATATATCGCTCTGTTTCGTTAGCGGCAGATGCCAAGACTTTCAAGTTCGCCTACAAGAAATTGCTCGTAGACCATGGAATCGAGGTAATCCATATCTCACTGCGGATATTGAACCTCATCCAGGACGACAAGCTCGATCTGAAGGGATTCGATGGCGTCAGGGTCTACCACCACGGCCCATGTCACCTCTCACTCGGCCTTGGCGTGCGATATGAGCCAAGGAAGAACCTGCAGTCCATCCCGGGTGTGGAGCTGGTGAACCCCATTGTGGAGGGTCCTACCTGCTGCGCATTCAGCGGTGGAGTGAGGATGAATCATCCCTCCCTCTCCATTGCCATCGCTCGT
>DATKXF010000121.1:0-25644 GCA_035529155.1 Methanomassiliicoccales archaeon
ACGATAGAAAGGGCAGGATGAACGCCATGACCCAGAAGATAAAGAGCGTGGAGGAGAAGCTGGTCTAGATATCTTCGTTCAATTCACATTCATGGAATCAAGTTCATCGATAGTTCCCTGTTTGCCTCTTTCTGAGTGAGATTGCCCATCGACTGAAACGGGTGTGTACGCAACAAACCCCATTCGACCATTGAAACAGGCGCAGGCTGGATGCATTATCTTGAAAGACAGCTAGAACTGCCTCGCATTCAGAAACCCCGTACTAGAAGATCTTCAAAGACTATCGGAATAAATCGAATATGTCTACAGCTGCATGTACTCCTTGGGCCTCATCTCGCTCAGACGTATGTAACGTGCCTCTTGCAGTCCTGCCTCCCTGACCAGTTCGTCCAGGAGTTCCTTCTCCACGAAATCGTCGACCACCACTAGCATCAAGGCCCTCTCGCCCCGATTTCGCCTACCGACTCGCATCCTGGCAATGTTGATATTGTTATTGCCAAGGATGTTGCCAACCTTGCCTATAACACCTGGAACATCCTGGTGGATAGTCATGATGAGATCTCCCTCCAGAGGCATGTCGATATCGAACTCGTCTATGCCAACTAGCCGGGGCTCGTCAGCCGGGAAGGCCGTTCCACGAACCTCGAGTTTGTGGCCGTCCGACTGCAGCTGCACGCTGATCATGTTCACGAAGTGGGAGGACTCGTCCACCTTGGACTCCACCACCTGGATGCCCTTCTCCTTGGCGATCGCCTCAGCGTTGATGATGTTGGTGTTCTCCCCGGTGACATTTGAAAGGACTCCGATGAGTGCGGAGATGCGGACCATGCTGGTGTCCCTGCTCGCGATCTCCCCGCAGACAGTTACCTGAACCCTCTTGAGAGGTGAATCGAAGATGTTCATCGCGAAGCATCCAAGAGTCTCCGCCAGGGGGATGAAGGGCGCGACCTTCGGATCAACCTTTCCTCTCGGGGCATTTACCGCATTGCTAATCTTCCCCTCCAGGAGGAATCTCTTGACATGCTCGGCCATCTCCAGAGAGACCTTCTCCTGGGCCTCCTTGGTCGATGCCCCCAGATGCGGAGTGGTCACAATGTTGTCCAGCTCCAAGAGCTTGGAGCCCAGGGGGGGCTCCTCCTCGTAGACATCAAGGGCGGCTCCCGCGATCCTCTGCTCCTTCAAGGCACTATGCAGCGCATCCTCATCGATGATGCCCCCTCTAGCACAGTTGACTAACAACGCGGAGGGTTTCATGAGCCGGAATTGCTCCTCACCCAGGAGGTGGTAGGTACCCTTGGTCAGCGGAGCGTGCACGGTGATGATGTCCGCCTCCTCGACCACCCTGTCCAGTGGCAGAAGCCTCACGCCCACCTTGACCGCGTTCTCCGGTGATATGAAGGGATCGAAGCCTATGAGGCGCATCTGGAATGCCTTTGCCCTCTTTGCAACCTCTCCTCCTACCCGACCGATGCCCACGATGCCCAGGGTCTTGCCGCTGAGCTCTATGCCCGTGAACTTCTTCCTTTCCCACTTGCCGGACTTGAGGGAGTTGTCCGCCCATACGATCTTGCGGGCCAGGGTGAGCATCATGGCCATGGTGTGCTCGGCCGCCGAGATTATGTTGGCAGCGGGCGTGTTCATGACCAAGACACCCTTTCGCGTGGCGTGCTCCACATCGACGTTGTCGACGCCCACTCCAGCCCTTCCCACCACCTTGAGATTCTTGCCAGCGTCGATGACCTCTGAGGTCACCTTGGTACCGCTCCTTATGATGATGCCGTCGTAATCGGCGATCTCCTTCAGCAGCTCTTCGTGGCTTAGCGTGGATTTCACGTCCACCTGAACCCTAGCGTCCCTTTTCAGTATCTCCAGGCCCTCATTTGAGATGGGGTCTGTCACAAGCAACTTCACGCCAATTCCTCCATAACCTGATCCATCACTGCCAGGAATTTCCTGATGTCGGCCACATTCAGGTCTCCCATATGACCTATTCTGTAAGTCTCGTCTTTAAGCTTCCCATATCCGCCCGATATCTCGTACCCCTTTCCACGTAGGGAGTTCTGAATCGTATCGAAAGCGATATCGGTGTTGTTGACCACCGTGATGGTGTTGGAACGATGACCCTCCTCAGCGAAGAGACCCGAATTCCTCTCTGCCCATTCCCGGACGGTGTCCGCCATCTCCCTATGCCTTGCATACCTGCTGTCCATGCCTTCTCTGAGCACACGGTCCAGCTGGAAGTCCAGCCCGTACATGAGTGAGACGGGAGGGGTGGTCATGGCTAAGTCCTTATCGGCATACTTCTTGAGTCCCAGCAGGTCGAAGTAGAAACCTCGGTTCTCCACGTTCTTGGCCTTCTCCAGAAGTCGATCGGAAGCACATATCACGGCCAGACCGGGAGGAAGCGCGAGTGCCTTCTGGGTACCGAAGACCAGTGCGTCCACTTCCATTCGGTCAAGGTGAAGATCGATGGCCGCCACCGATGTGACACCGTCCATGAATATCAGGGGATCGCCCTGTTCCCTGATGGCATTGACCAGATCCTCGACAGGATTGAACACACCAGTGGATGACTCGTTGGACACCAAGGTGACGGCTTCTATGCTCTCATCGACCATCCCCTCCAGTTCCTCGGATCGAACGGCCTTTCCCCATGGCACTTGCAGTTTTACGACCTCCTTGCCGTTGGACGTGCCGATCTTCTGCCACCTCTCGCCGAACGAGCCGTTCGAAATACCCAGCATCTTACTCTGGACGCCGCAACGGACGCAGGACTCCAGGAAACCCGAGGAGGAAGTCGACGCCATGATGATGTTCATATCCGTCTCCAGCGCCTTCTTCAGCTTCTCGACTATTCCTCTGTGGAGATCCTTGTAGTCCTTGCTCCTGTGCGTTATCATAGAACGGTTCATGGACTGAAGGACCTCAGTGCGGACCTCGACAGGACCTACTGTAAACAGTCTTGTACTCACAGATACTCCCCCAAGAGATTTCCAGAACGATCCTACGACCGGTCAGGGAGTCTCAAGGAGGGTATCTGGTATCCTCCTCCGGCTCCCACTCCCCATCCAGATCCGCAGCACGCGGCGGTGGCGCTTGATCCAAGGGTCGTATTCTCGATGCCCAGAGTAACCTCTAGCCCAATGGGCGAGAAACGAGAAAAACCTATGTTCTCGGGCACGAGATAGGATGTCATGTTCAGGCGGGTATTTCTGACCGCCACATATATAGATTCCGATGAAATGTGATGGTACCATCGGTGGATTTCAGAGCCTAACGAAGCAAAGAATGGAAATTGAGGTTGGAATACCATACCTCAGCCTATCATGATATGCGTCTAGGACCTCAGCCTCCTCAGTAGCAACAATGCGACAACTGCCACGACCGCCACGACCATCACGATGCCTATGATCAGAGTGAGATCAAGATCGGACCCTCCATTCCATGTCACTTGTGCCGCTAAGGAATACTGGCCTTCTCCCACCTCGTTCACTGCCGCAACACGGTAGACGTAGGTATTTCCCTCGCTGACATTCCCATCGGTGTATTCGGTATGGTTGCCAATGGTGGTCAGTAGTGAGAGCTGAGCTGCGGACGGGCCACGGTAGATGCGGTAGTTTTCCACGGGTTTGCCCCCATCGTCACTCGGTATCAGCCAATCCAGGATCACCTGCCCATCCACTAAATGCGCCTGCAGATTCCCGGGAGGGCTCGGGGTTCCATAGGGCGTGGTCTGAACAAGCTCAGAGAGCTCTCCCTCCCCCAATAAGTTGAAGGCGCTCACGCCATAGTAGTAGGTCACACCGTTATCCACTGTGTTGTCATTGTAGTCAGTCACATTGCCGATTGGTCCAAGGTTCACAAGTTGCTCGGGGTTTGTCCCCCTGTGCACGAAGTATTCGGTAATGGGAAATCCCCCAGTGTCCAAGGGGGGCTCCCAGCTTAGACTCACGTATCCGTTCCCTGGGTCCGCGGTCAGATCCATGGGAGCGGAGGGTGGTCCCTGTCGAATGTTTGTCAGCAGGAGTGATTGGTCCTCTTGGTCATAATGGGAGATGAAGGGGTAACCGTTCGGAGCGAGTGCGATTGAGGTCCAGAACCCGACATCACCAGCTGATTCGGCCACCTCGGTCGCCCATGTGCCCCCAGAGTTGGTGGCGTACTTCAGGTCGAGCGAGTCGACTTTCTGGTAGCTGATGTGCGCATTACCAGAGGAATCGATGACCAGGGAAGAGTAACGGCCAACCTGCCCATCGCTGTCAACAGTATTAACGGTCCAGACACCATCGGAATTGGTGGCGTGCTTCAGATCGAGCTGGGTTTCATCACAGTAGCTTATGTGCACCATGTCCGAAGAATCCAACGCGATCGAGGTGTAGGTGCCCACATTTCCCGCATCGTCGATGGTCTGATTCTGCCAATCACCACCTGCGTTAGAGGCATATTTCAGGCTCTTATTTGTGAGATCGTAGTAAGAGATATGGACCGCATCTTGGGAATCCACGCAGATCGAGGTGTAGAGGCCAGTGTCCCCTTCATTGTCCACGGTGAGGTCTTCCCAGAATCCGTTGACATTGGTGGCGTATTTGAGGTCATTATGGGTTGTGTCGTGGTAAGAAATATGAACCTTTTCCTCTTCGTCGAGAGCGATGGAGGAGTACCTGCCGACAATGGCAGAATCATCAACGGTTTGATTAGACCAGCCTACCCCTGCATCTGTTGCGTATTTCAGCTCCCCATAGGTGGAACTCATGTAGCTTATGTGCGAGTTGCCCCCCGAATCGACAGCAATTGACGTCCAGGTTCCTGTTGACATCTCACTGTCGACCTCGATCCGATTCCATTGGCCGCTAGTTTTGCTTGCGTACCTCAGACTCTCATTGGTCTGATCGTAGTAGCTGATGTGGATATCGCCATCGGAATCGATGGCAATTGATGAGTACTGACCGACATCACCCTGATAGTCGATCACGGTCGATGTCCAAATCCCGGCCTCGGCGCTGATCGAATCGAAGGGCATGATGAATACACCCATGATTAGTATGGCGGATATCATGGCGATCGCTAGTGTCCTCAAGGTACCAGAATGGCCCTGGAAAACCGGTGACCTGTCCCCCAAGTTTGTGAACCCCCTTGATACCAGGGGAAACGATGGTTCCATCGTATCCTCGGTCAATGATATCAAGGAATTCCTGACTGAGACTATAACCGTATCGATTGTGGACTTCGGCCCTTCCCGATTCTCAATCGAACCTATCCGTATAGGTGAGGGGGAGTGAAGAAGAAAGGGAATACCTTCAATTTCCACCTGTACTACTTAGGGATAATAGAATGAACTGGTCGATTTTTTCGTCAAGGAATGTAGGTCTGGACGCTCTCCATTCTTCTAAAAAATGGTCTCCATCCGCTCGATGGTCGTTTCGATATCATCAGTTCCAATGCCGTAATGGGTCACGAATCGGATGGAATGAGGGCCGAAAATGGAGACAAGAATGCCATTATTCTTTGCCTTGGCGGAGAAGGTGGCTGCGTCCATTCCCGTCCCATAGAGGTCCACCACGACGATGTTCGTCTGAACGGACTCCATGTCGATCGATAGCCCCTCCATGTTGTTCAGGCCATCCGCCAGCAACCGAGCATTCCTGTGATCCTCCTCAAGTCTGGAGACCATCTTGGTGAGGGCTACAATTCCTGGAGCAGCGATGATCCCCGCCTGCCTCATTCCCCCTCCCAGCATCTTCCTGATCTTCCTTGACCTCTCGATATATTCCTCCGATCCTACCAGAACAGAACCTAAGGGGGCCGACAGCCCTTTCGATAGACAGAAAGTAATGCTGTCAACTTTACTTGCATATTCTTTGACGGATATCCCAAGAGCGACCGCGGCGTTGAATATTCGTGCTCCATCCATATGAATGCCCATATCGAGATCCCTGGCGACATCGGTA
Organism: Methanomassiliicoccales archaeon; assembly: GCA_035529155.1. Taxonomy (GTDB): domain Archaea; phylum Thermoplasmatota; class Thermoplasmata; order Methanomassiliicoccales; family JAAEEP01; genus JAAEEP01. Next base: position 5,949 of record DATKXF010000121.1, read on the forward strand.
ACTGCGGCTACATCCTGGGGTTTCCAGATGGTTCCGCCTGCGCGGTTGTGGGTGTTCTCAATTTCAACCAGTGTCGGATTTGGAAAGTGAATATTCTTCCCCCTGTAAGCCTCATGCACCTGGTCCGGTTTGAAAACACCTCTCTTCCCCTTGATGAACCTGGGTATGAGGCCGGCGACAGCCGACATCCCGCCAACTTCGTAATAGTAGACATGGGATTCGGAATCCATTATCACCTCATCACCGTGTTTACAATGGGCCATCAAACCGACTAGGTTAGACTGGGTTCCCGAAGGCATGAGCAGGGCAGATTCTGTTCCAAATATATCAGCCGATAGCTCCTCCAGTCGGTTGACCGTTGGATCCTCACCGCTGACATCATCGCCAAATTCCGCCTCCGTTATGCTCCTAATCATCTCCTCGGTGGGCAGGGTAACCGTGTCGCTTCTAAGATCGATTATTTTCATGATAGACCACGCTTCCGTCGGCGAATTTCGTATCTGTAATTGGGCGTAGAGCAATATCTTTTAAAAACTTGCCGAAGGACCAAGAACTTGGCTTCACCCCCAACTCATTTTACTTCGATGATCAGGTCATGACCAAAAAAATCTAATTCGAAAAAGTCAATTAGAGCTTGGGTCAAATGAAAAAGGAACTTATGGACATTCTAGCCTGCCCAGTTTGCAAGGGCCATCCCCTAGAACTTGAGGTCAAGGAGGAGAAGGACGGGGATATCGTCTCGGGGAAGATCAGATGCGCAAGCTGCGATATCGACTATCCCATCGAGGATTCGATACCGAACATGCTCCCGCCAGAGAACCGCTGAATCAGAGTCTGGAAAGGGCTTCCTTTATCCTTATTAGTCCCTCCTCGAGAGCTTCCCTTGAGGCCGCGTACGAGATGCGGAAATGCCCCTCACTGTTGGGCCCAAATGCGGTGCCCGGTGTAACCCCGACATTCGCATTCTCAAGCAGATAGGTGCAGAAATCCTCCGAGTTTATCTCGAAGTCATATGATGGGAAGATGTAGAAAGCACCCTTTGGCCTGGCGCAGTGGAGCGATGGTATCTCATCTATCAGGTCGCAGACGAGATCCCTCCTTATCCGGAATTCCTCCTTCATACTGGCGACCGAGTCCTGTGGACCTTTGAGCGCCTCGACCGCACCTTTCTGGGCGAATGATACTCCGCATGTCACCGAGTGGGACTGCAGCTTGCTAAACTCCTTGAAGATCGCTGGAGGCGCGACCAACCATCCCAGTCGCCAGCCCGTCATCGCATATGTCTTGGAGAATCCGTTCACGGTTATGGTGCGTTCGAACATCCCATCGACGGAGGCCATGGATATAGGCTCTCCCTCGTAGATGATGTGCTCGTAGACCTCATCCGATAAAATGGTGAGATCGTGGTCCTTTGCCAGGTCAGCTATCCCCTTGATGTCATCCCTTTCGAACACTGAACCCGCGGGGTTCGAGGGGGAGTTCACCACGATCATGCTCGTTCTGGGAGTGATGAGCTCGGCAAGAACCTCGGGGTTCATTCTAAAACCGTTGTCCTCTTCGAGAACGGCATATGTTGGCTTCCCGCCTGCCAGCCTGATGGAGGCGTCGTAGGTGCCCCATGCTGGGTCTGGAATGATGACCTCATCCCCCTCGTCAACCATTGCGAGCATGCTCATGAAGATGGCGTGCTTGGAAGGCGTGATTAGAACATTTGATGCGGTGCAGGGAATGTTGTTCTCCTTTACACTCTTCTCAGCCACCAGTTCCCTCAGTTCAGGGATTCCGGCTGAGGGGGTGTAGTGTGTGAACCCTTCGTCAAGAGCCCTCTTCGCAGCCTCCCTTATGTTCTCGGGGGTGGGAAAATCAGGCTCTCCCATTGAAAAGGAGATAACATTCCTGCCTTCTTGTTTCAATTTTGAAACGAGGTTGGCTATCTTCACCGTTCCTGACTCAGGCATATTACCCATACGTCTTGCGACCATCGAACTGCGCATATCGTTCACAACGTTTATTCAATTTCCGCTGCATGATCGACCGATTCACTCCAGCCACCAATCCGAAGCCCGATTTTCGTACGAACGGCTATCGATGGCTTCCCAAATACTCGAACGGGTCATTCGAAAGTGCTAAATAAGCGTCCAGAACTAAGGCAGAGTGGTGAAGAGATGCCATTCGAGCTAGACATGACCAACCTTCGCTTCGGCACCGAACTGGTGAAGAGAGGCTTCGCCAAGATGCAGCAGGGCGGAGTGGTGATGGATGTGACAAACGCCGATCAGGCAGCCATCGCAGAGGAAGCAGGAGCGGTGGCGGTCATGGCGCTAGAACGGGTCCCGGCCGATATAAGGACCCAGGGAGGGGTCGCACGCATGGCCGATCCCGTGAAGATCTTGGAAATAATGGATATGGTTACCATCCCGGTGATGGCCAAGTGCAGAATCGGCCACTTCGTGGAAGCCCAGGTGCTGGAGTCCCTGGGAGTGGACATGATCGACGAATCCGAGGTGCTTACTCCCGCAGATCCATTCTATCATGTCATAAAGAAGGAATTCACAGTGCCCTTCGTATGCGGTGCCAGGGACCTAGGTGAGGCCCTTCGCCGGATTGACGAGGGAGCGGCCATGATCCGGACCAAGGGCGAGGCTGGAACCGGCAACATCGTCGAGGCCATGAGGCACCAGAGACAGATATTGGGCAAGGTCAGGGAGCTCAGGGGAAAGAACGAGGAGGAGCTGTGGACCGTTGCCCGGGAGATCGAGGCACCCCTATATCTGGTCAAGGAGGTCGCCGAGATGCAGCGCCTACCCGTAATCAACTTCGCTGCTGGCGGTATAGCAACACCGGCAGATGCTGCGCTTATGATGCAGATGGGATCAGACGGTGTCTTCGTGGGTTCTGGCATTTTCAAGTCAAACGATCCAGCTCCACGGGCCAAGGCCATTGTGGAGGCTGTTACGCACTATGACGACCCGCAGGTGATAGCGGAGGTCTCAAAGAACCTAGGCGACGCCATGCCAGGCCTTGAGATCGCGAACATCAGTCCCGAGTCCCGCCTTCAGGAGCGGGGCTGGTAGAAACCTCTTCCTTACCCTATTCGTGGCCAAGGCTTGCGAGAACCTCGCAGGTCACTGTCCATACTTTTAAAAGACCCTTGCCCAACGATATCTCTATATCAGTATGTTCATGCACATTCGAAACGTAGTCGCCCTCTGAGAATCCCCCTATCAAGATGGTGACTTGCTCCAGTTCCCTCTCCATATACACCTGGTTCAGCGGTGTATCCTTCCCTTCCGGAGAAAGGGCTATGACGGCGTCGCAGGAGATGTGGGATATCAGCTCCTCGAGGTTCGTTTCTCTTCTCAGGCTGAACCCCTCTATCTCTCGACCTTTCAGAAGGAATCCCATCTTCTCTAGGAAATCAAAATAGTTCCATGGCAGGCTCGCTTCTGGATGGACTTCTATAATCCTGCCATTTCTGGTATGGACGAACGGACGGACTCTTCCCTGCCGCCCCGGCCGTGAGTCCAAACAGAGGAAGAGGAATCTGTGGACGATGTCCGGCCTTCCCCTTCTCCCAGACCCAGAGGTTCCTTCGAACAGGTGTTGGTGAATTCTGGAATCAAGGATCGGAACCTTCTCCCCGGGAGGCGAGAGTTCTAACTCCGAATCCACCAGAACAATGTTCGCCCTCAGGTTATTATGCTTCCGAGAAGGTCCCTGTCAACGGCTTCCTTGATCTCCTTTGCGATCCTGCGACCGGTGGACATTCCTGGCTCAATCATGTCGGAGTAGGGAGAGCCGGAGATGAATGGATTGGTGCCAGCCACGATCCTGGATGAGATCTCGAATACTTTGAACTCCAACTTGTCCGTAACGATGGATTCGAGACAGAAGGGACCTATCATCCCTCCAAAGAGCTCCTGCGATCTCATTATGACCCGCTCTCCCATCTCAAAGATCTTGGGCAGCAGGCTCTCCCTCACTACCACAGGGATATTGCCCGTCACCACGAATGATGGGAAGAGGCCGTGCTTCTTCAGTTCCTCCTGGGCACCCAGCTTGTACATCTCGTCGATGTTGCTCTCGTCACGACGGTCTATAGATAGCAACTCCAACGACCCGTTGCTGGTGCGGTAACCGCCGGATTTAATTGGTGAGAAGAAATAATGCAGGTAATACCTGGTTCCTAGGATATACTCTTGAATGGTGAAGGGCTGGGTGTGGTCTATTCCAAGCTTGAAATCGGGATAATCCTTGGCTATGAAGAAACCTTTACCACCCTTGGCGCCGTGATACTTGACCAAAACAGGCCTGTCTATATGTTTGGGATCGTTGAGCTTCATGGGCATGCTTATTCCAGCGGAGATGAGCCATTCCCTTTCCTTCTCCCTGTCGCTCTCCCAGTGGAGAACCTTCCTGTTGCCATAGGTCGGCACCTCGAAATTCTCGAACCTCTCGTGGCCCAGATACTCCACGAAGGATCCGTGTGGAATGATTATGGCATTCCTGTCGATGAACTCATCTGTCATGTCCAGCATATCGGAGTAACTGCCCAAACGCAATATCTCGTCTGGCTTTCCGAGCGGGAAAGCCTCATAGAACTTGGTATTCTGGTCCACGGCAATGCCCAGGGTCTTGAAGCCCTCCTTCCTGGCTCCGTGGAAAATCTGAAGAGAAGAATGAGAGCATAGTGTAGCCACTACAATATCGTCCTTATCATAATCATTAAGGATGCTAAGAATCCTCTCTTTTGGAACCATATTGACACATATTCCTGTTTTACTTAAAACTTTCCAATGCTACAATTCCATTGGGTAGTGTTTAGAAATATTACCCGAATATCTCGATACCGAAGAAATAGAAGAGTATCCCGATGATGAAAGCCCTGTTCAATCCGCCCAAGAAGTTGCATATGAAGAAGTACTTCGCCTCCAAGACCTTACCCTCACGATTGAATACAGAGAAGATGTAGATGGGGATGGTGTCCACCATGCCGGGAATGCTCAGTATGAAGTAGAGCCCAAGATAGCTGAACTTCTCCACCAACCACTCAGATTTCTCGACCAGCCATGAGAACCAACGCCATCGCTGCCAGCTCCTGACATTGTCCTCAATCGAGTAGCCAATATAGAATACCAGGACGCTGCCCACCGCCTTTCCCAATCCCAGGATCAGAGCCTTTACAAAGAAGGGTGTACCAGGATTCCAGAATAATCCCAACTCCACTGGAAGTGGGAGTATCACTGCCGCAAGAACACAGTAGATGAAGAAGATGACGCCGTACGTAAGCGGATCTGCAGAGTACTGGAATAGAAAATCCATAATCTGCTGCCAGATATCCGCCATTGCTGAGGCATCCGGATTGCGATTAAAAGCCTTTTCCCCTTGGTTCGGTCCAACGCAAAATACCCCTGTTACAACGCATCCAGACATCAGAAAAGTTGGATAAGCTTTTTATGTGGGTAGTTTGATTACGCTCCCAGGGATTTAAAATGGCGGCTAAGGGTGGAAGTCAAGAAGATTGGTTCAAGGAGCTCGACGATGAGCTTGAGCGCAAGACCCAGGCCATCACAAAGGACGTCGTTGAGCTCAGTAACCAGAAGATCACTATCAATAGGAAAGTCATCGAGGATTTCTGGAAGATACTGCAGAGGTTCGGGAAGATCAATGTCCATTTCACCATGGAGCCTTCCTATAGTGCGTGGGGGCAGTTCGAGGAATTCCCCAACGACTGGAAATTCAAGGAAGACTTCAACTATGCCGGTGTGAACACCATCCAGCTGGTGGATCGGACACAGGACCAAGGCAGGACGGGAGATTCCCTCTGGGTCCATTATTACACGGATCAGTCCAGCCCCCGCTTCAGGGTGGTCTTCGAGTACTGTGAGGGAGAGCAGTACTACAAGTACGCTGGATGGAAGCGTATCTTCGGTCAGTTCATCATCTTCGATAACTCCCTTGCCCGCCTGAACATGGATAAGTTCCACGAGAAGCTGGGAGAGGTCATCAAGGCATGGTACGAATCCCACCTTCGGAAGAACAGGGATATACTCATAAAGCATCTCAAGGAGAACTTCGAGAGGGGAGAGACCTTCACCCAGTGAGCTTCCCTCAAATCATTACCCCAATTCCATTTTCAAAGAGGTCACTTTCAGTCACCTCGAAGAATACTTTTAAGCGAAACTCGGATATGCCGAGGTAACCGTGTAACACACGGAGGTCTAGCAATGCAGAAGGATAAAATTACACCCCATGTAGATGAACTTGCCAGGGTGTTGGAAGGAAAGGTTGACAGGAAAGAGATCCAGGAAGAACTGGAGATCTACCTGAATGAGTACAGGGTGACCCTCGAGTCCGCGAAGAGGGGCATCGTTCGAAAGTACGGCGGGGACCCCCGCCTTCTTGTCAAGAAGGATAGAAAGAAGATAAACGAGATAGGCCCGGCCGAGCAGAACGTCGATATTCTGGTCAGGGTGGTATCCGTCAACGAGAAGGAACTTGAGAGGGAGGGCGATGTCCGGACAATCCTCTACGGCATTTTCACTGATGAGACCGGTACAATGCCATACACCGCCTGGGAAGGCGATAGGTTCGACTTCGGCCGTGGTGATGCGATCCTTGTGAGGAACGCTTACTCGAAGGAGTGGAACAACAACACCCAGATCAATCTGGGGAACCGAGCGGTCGTGGAGAAGCAGGATCCCAGCTCGCTACCCCCGATGGAATTTTCCGTTCCAATGTACTCCGAAGGCGGGGACATTACACTATCACAGCTCCAAGATGGAATGAACGGCATAAATGTCACGGGAAGGATCCTCTCCGTAGAGAGCAGGGAAGTGACCGTTCAGGGTGAGCCGAGAATTCTATTTTCTGGAACTATTGCCGATAAGTCCGGAAAAGCTCAGTTCACCGCCTGGCACGATTTCGACCTCAAGGAAGGCGAGGTCGTAAAGATCGATAACGCTTACACAAGGAGTTGGAGGGGAATCCCTCAGCTCAACTTCGGCGAGAGGGCAAAGGTTCAGAGGGTAGAGGGAAGCCTCCCCTCAGAGTTTGAGCTCTCGTCTCCCTTCACCAGAAGCGTGGCGGACATGGAGCGCATCGGCGGGGGGATCGACGTTTCGATCAAGGGCGTAGTAGTGGATATTAAGAGAGGGTCGGGACTCATATTCAGGTGCCCAGAATGCAACCGCCAGGTGCAATCAGGCAACTGCAGGATCCACGGAAAGGTTGAGTCGACCCCCGACCTGAGAATCAAAGCAGTCCTGGACGACGGTGAGGGCAGTCTCACTGCTATCATCAACAGAGAGTTGACTGAACGGCTCCTGGGAATCACCTTGGATGATGCCCTTATCAAGGCAAGGGCAGCAATGGACCAGGAGATCGTAAAGCAGGAGATGGAAGATCTGCTACTCCCCTCGCCCGTCGAACTCAGAGGCAACGTCACGAGTGACGAGTTCGGTTTGATGATGATCGTCAGCGATGCCAGATTCATAAGGGACGATGTAAAGGGCGAGACGAAAACACTCCTTGAACAATTGGGGGTCTGAAAATGATGTCAAGAGAGGTCGCATGGCGTATCTTTGCAGGTGAGTTCAACGCCTCAAGCCTGGAGATAAAGGGGGAAGGTGATCGCTCACCATCCTATGTCGTTACACCCCTGGGGGCGATGGTCAATCGGATGTTCGTCGTAGGTGTCCTTACCGACAGTGAGAACATAGGGACCGACGACGAACCCCTGTGGAGAGGAAGGATCTCCGATCCCACCGGGATATTTTACATCTCGGCGGGACAGTACCAACCGGAGGCCGCAATGGCCATTTCCAAGATAGATCCTCCCGCATTCGTTGCGGTGGTGGGCAAGGCAAGAACCTACTCGCCGGAAGAGGGAACTCTCTACTTGTCGATACGGCCGGAGAACATAAGGGTGGTGGACGAAGCCATAAGAGACTACTGGGTACTGGATACCTGTAGGCAGACGCTCAAGAGGATCGATGCCCTCGCTGACGCACTGGAGATGGAATCACCTTCGGTGGATGAATTGGTGAATCTTGGACACGATCCAAACCTCTCTGAAGGCGTGATCAAGAGCCTTGGCCACTACATGGGTCTCAACCTTGAATCCTATCGAGAGATGGTGATAGACGCCCTGAAATATCTGCTTCCGGAGTACGAAATGGAGATGGAGATCCCTACCGATGTGAGCGGCCCGGAGGAGATCGAACTCGATGAAGAGATCGAAGATGAGGAGTTCAACAAGGAGGATATCATTCTGAGAATAATCGATCGTCTGGACTCCTCAGGAAAGGGGGCTCCCTGGGATGAGATAGTGGATGAGGCCGGGAAGGAAGGAATCGACAGAACCGAACTGGAGGAACTCACCAACTCGCTGCTGGACAAGGGTCTGATCTACGAGCCAGTCCTGGGCAAGATGAAGAGGATCTAGGATATCGCCAAGGGCTCAATCCTTGAACTCATCCCTTGAGATCACCACCAATATCAGTCCGATCAGGCCGAAGAGGGCCCCCAGGAACAACCCTCCAGATGCGATGAGCCCCAAAGAACCGCCAACGGCGGCTATTGCCCAAGATCTTCTCTTGATGGCCCTGAATCCGCCGATGATCGCGATCGCTCCGAAGACCAGCATTATTGCCCCCCATATCATGATAGCGTTGGTGGTGAGGTCGATGTATAAATTCGAGTACCAGTTTATGAAAGGGTCAGGATACGCTATCATCGAAAGGCCGGTGACAAGGGCGAGCAACCCAGATATGATAATGAAGATACCAGCATATCCAGCTCTCTCCTTAGACCTCTCCTCTTCCAAGAACCTATCTTTCACTGGTTTGGACGCTGGGAATTCATCCCTTAGCTTGAAGCCGCAACTGGGGCATTTGGCCGTTCCCTGTGGAACGGTCCGCCTGCAGCTGGGGCAGGTCTCCTCGATTATCTCATCATAAGGGGTTTCTTCAACCATGAACAAACCTCATTCGTAGAGGAAAATATTGCATCAATCATTATTAAACGATAGCGGGGGGGACAGATCATATAATTCATGGACCTAAACGATCGATTTCCAGAACGAAGTGGAGTGTTTTCAGGTACCAGATCAGCTTTTGAATTCCTTCTTGGATATCGCTACATTGGAGGATGATTCTGACTAATAGGAATTAAAAGAAAGAGAAAATGGTTTGGGAGCTCAGCTCTTGAACTCACGCTTTGAGACCGCGACCAGGATTAGTCCTATCAGTCCCAACAGTGTTCCAAGGAAGAACGCTCCCGAAGCCACGAAACCGAGGAACCCTCCGATGACGGCAAGACCCCATGACCTCCTTTTCATGGCGGCCACGCCTCCGGCTATGGCAACTATTCCAAAGATCAAGCTCATTACCCCTGCCCCGACCATCACATCGGTGGAGAATGTGTACCCAATGTCAGTGTACAACCGAACGAAGGTCTCGGGATCCACGATCATGTATATCCCGGTAATGATGGCCAGTATGCCTGATATCAGAATTAGCCAGCCGCCGAAACCAGCCTTTTCCGTAGCTTGCTGCACCTGTTTTGCCTTGGGAGGTGCAACTCTTGGAGCAGGCGCTGGCTTTGGCTCTTCCCTGATCTGGAAGCCGCAGTTCGGACAGACGACGGTTCCTTGGGCGACGGTGTGCCTGCAGCTGGGGCAGGTCTCCTCGATTATTTCGCTATATGGTGTCTCTTCCACCATGTTCTCGCCACCTTACCCCTTAAGGTTGTTAAATCATCACCTTGTTTCCTATTAAAAATGTACTCCAGCCATTCAAAGGAGTGTATTGACTGAAATCACTTCAGCAAATAAGCTAGATGTTACTTCAAAAAATAAAGAAGAAAAAGGATTTTTGAGATTCTTCTAGATCTCTCTGACGAACTGGTCCTCAAACTGCCACTGTGCTCTGTAGTGCTCGTTCATGTCCTTGATCAGCACGTATGCCCAATAGATCATGAAGACACTAGTAACCAGTGTCAGTAAGAAGTAGATGATGAAGGATCTCTCGGGGAGCGTTTTCCAAGATGGGAGCATCAGGTTCATGCCCAGTTGCGATCCGGCGTACTGCGCCTGCTGGGTGAAGGCGTGCCACCTTCGGTCGTGACTAGGCGGGAAGGATGTGAGGTAATACAAGTCTATGATCAAGAAGATCAAACCAACGATGGGAATGATCGGCAGTATAGCCCAAAGGACCGCACTCCTCTCAGGCTCGTAAGACCTCGATTCATAATTGATGCTCTCCATGGTCTGGACCTGGGATGCCACCGCCTGCGATAAGCCCTTCTCGATCGCCTTCCTCTTGATGTAGTCGACGACCGCGGCTCTGAACATCGCCTCCCTTCTGCTGTGCAAGTTGTTCCGGTTGAACAGCTTGTAGATCAGAATGACGATGAGAACAGTGGCGATAATGCTTATGCCCAGAAAGACCCCGATATACACGAATGGGTCAAGGGTCACAAAAAACAGCGCGGCTGCAACGGCGATGATCAGGATGACGCTGATGAGCGGTATGAAGGCCCAGATCTCATTCATTATCTCGTCTGTGCCTCCTCTCATCTGCACTGCTTCCCTGATCATGCCCTCTGGGCTGGTGTCCCTGGGTCCAGGCTGCATTCCTGGGGCCTGCCACTGCTGCTGGCTGTAATCCTGGGGAGGAGCCTGATATTGACTTGGACCAGGCGCCGGGGCAGCGGTAAGGTCAGTCCCGCAGTTAGGGCAGAAGGCGATGCTCTCATCCACCATCCGCTTGCAGTTCGGACACGTTTTAAGATTTGCCATTTGATAATCACCTCAATATACCGGCAAGCAATCTAAGGAATCCCTCTCCTCGGTAATAAAAATAGCTAATGGGGGATGTTCAATCCCCCGTAATTCATCGTCTTACCACGATTGCACCATAGCCTACGACCTCGGTGGAGGGGAAGACCTCACCCGAACTTCCGTACCTTAGCAGTTCGGCCCTGGAACCATGCACCGCCTCCATCATGGCCATGACCGGTCCATATCCACAGGTCGACACGTCCTTCCTCATTACAGTCTCGTGCACGCCCCTAGCATCCAGCTCCAGCACCTTCTCTATCACCGCACCATCCTTCTCCCTTGCCTCTTTGGCGGGAACGTAGTGTGAGAAATCGCAAGATGCAATGACCGCCACATCTCTACCGTGAATGGCCTCGCTGATCACCCTTCCCAGCTCAACGGCAGTCTCGTAGTCTTGTAATGACATGAGTATTGGCACGAAAGGAGTTTCGGGTGATAGATATTGAATGAACGGGAGCTGGACCTCGATCGAATGCTCATACTGGTGAGAGAAAGGCTCGTCGTCGATCCACCTAGACAGCTTTCTGATCAGGTCCATGTCCACCTTGGCGGCACCAAGGGGTGTATGGAAATCCTGGGATGTCAGTGAGACAGCGGAGCCGAATCCCTGGTGATTCGGTCCGATGATTATGAAAGCCTCTGGAAAGCCATCCCTGGCCATGGCATGGTACACATAGGCTGCGACCCAGCCCGATGCGGCAAGGCTGGCGTGGGGTACTACCGCCCCCACTATACTCCTTTCCCCCCTTATCACAGCGGGGATCTCCCCTGGTCCTAAAGGGTGAAGGAAGCAACGTTCCACTTCTTTCCTCAGGGAGCCTCCTGAATCAGAGTAGAACCTCCCAGCGACAGCGGGATATCTCATGCTATCGCTGAATAAAATGGGGGGTAAGCTATTTCTTTGTTTCGTAGGGCTTTAGAGGCTGGCCTCGAAGTCCTCGATGCCCAGCTTGAAGTCCTCATCGTTGGTGATGAGACCCTTCTGCTTGAGGAATTCCCGGGTAAGGAGCCAGTAGATGCAGGCTAGTGCTCTTCGGCCCTTGTTGTTGGTGGGGATCACTAGATCCACATTCCTCGTCTCGTTGTTGGCATCGCACAATCCCACGATCGGAATGCTGATGTTGAGTGCCTCCGATAGCGCCTGGTTGTCCGCTGCTGGGTCAGTCACCAAGAGTACCTCTGGCTCTACATACTTGGGAATCTCAGGATTTGTAAGGGTCCCAGGTACGAATCTGCCCGCGAAGAACTTGGCTCCAATGATTTTGGCGAAGGTCTTGACCGGCTTCTGACCATACTGCCTGGCCGAGACCACCAAGATGCGTTCGGGGTCATACCTGGCGAGGAATTTGGATGCCGCCCTGATCCTGTAATCGGTCTGCTTCACATCGAGGACATAAAGGCCGTCAGACCTCACCTTGAAAATGAATCCCTTCATGTCAGCGCTCTTCTGCTGAGTACCGATGTGAACACCAGAGGTTAGATAAACATCCTCAGGTACCAGAAGCTCGATTGTTGTCTCCTCGCTCATCTAATAACCTCATATATCCCTATTTACAGTGATAGGAATCAATCCCTTGTCGTACTCGAGCATGGCGATCATTATGGGATCGATCATGTCTTCGGGGATGTCTATGATTACAGGCGCGCCTAGTGATATCTGAAGTGCCCTTGCACCTATGATTCGCGCCTTTTCAAACCTAGTATACTCCATGAATTCACCGTTTCGGGAGTGTCCCGATATTAACATGGCCCTTATAAACCTTTTGTAACTCCATGACTTGACCTAGAGCGCCTGGGGACTCTGGAGCAAAGAGCAAATCGTTCTCGTCTTCTCGCTCTCTTCACCACGCCATACTGGAAATTGTTGTAATAGCATTATTAATCCATGGGTGGTGCGGGGTCCCATGGGCAAGCTACTTACGGCAGTCGCAGCGGTGACAATCGCCGCCTGTGTATGTGGGGCGGCCGCTTACCTACTCCTACCAACGGGCCATGGTAGCGATGATATGTACCAGATCTCCACCCTTGAAGCCCTGTTCGAAGGCAGATACGATGGGGTAAGGGATGTGGATGACCTCATGGCACGCGGCGATACCGGATTGGGAACATTCGAAGGCCTGGACGGAGAGATGATCGTGTACGGTGGAACCTGCTATCAGGTGACATCCGACGGTGTGGTGCAAGTGGCCTCCAACGATTTGGGTGTACCGTTCGCGTGCGTTGGTTACATGGGTGTGGACCTCAGCTTCGACGTGAACACATCAATGAACATGAGCGATCTCGACGCATACATCTCGGAGAGGCTGCCCTCGAACGACACGTTCTACATCATTGAGATCCAGGGGCACTTTGATAATGTGCTTGCCAGAAGCGTCCCCAAGCAGGTGAAGCCCTATCCTCCACTTGAGGATGTGATCAAGAACCAGACGAAGTTCACCTACAGCGATATCAACGGGACGATAGTGGGAATATGGTGCCCACCCTACATCGGGGAAATGAACGCAGCGGGATTTCACTTCCATTTCATCAGTGAGGACAGGACCATGGGAGGCCATCTCCTGGATTGCGATATGATCTCGGGGATAGTATCCCTGGATGATGCTCCTCACCTCCGAATAGATATGAAATGATCAGGTGCCGAGCTTCCGCTTCATGTACTTGACCAACCCCCCACTGTCAAGTATCTCGAGCAGGAAGGGGGACAGGGGTTCGAAGTCTATACTGACGCCGTCGCCCTTCCTGGTAAACGTCCCAGACTTGAGGTCGAGCTCGACCTCGTCTCCAGCATCTAGAATCTTTACGGCCTCGTCGGAGATTATCACCGGAAGACCGACATTGATGGCGTTCCTGTAGAATATTCTCGCAATGGAGCTGGCGAACACCGCCCCGACACCTTTCTCCTTCAGTACTGCTGGGGCCTGCTCCCGGCTGGACCCGCAGCCGAAGTTGCGACCCGCGACGATCACGTCCCCTTCCGCCACGGCATTGGCGAAGCTCGGGTCGATGTCTTCCATGGCGTGTTTCGAAAGTGAGACGATATCGTAATCGTCGAGGTACCTCCCAGGGATTATCAGGTCGGTGTTCACATGGTCACCGTACTTCCACACCCTTGCCATGCTCAGACCTCCCTTGGATCAGTTATCTCGCCCCTCAATGCGCTCGCGGCGACTGTATACGGCGACGCGAGGTATATCTCCGCCTGGGGGCTGCCCATCCTTCCCCTGAAGTTGCGATTGGTGGTGGAGATGCATACCTCACCCGATGCCAAAAGACCCTGATGCCCTCCCAGGCATGGTCCGCAACCGGGATTCACGATTATCGCACCTGATCTGAGAAGGGAGCTAGCGATCCCCGATTCTATGGCCTGCAGGTAAACATCCCGGGAAGCGGGCACCACGATCAGTCGGGTGCCCTCTGCCACCTTCTTCCCCCTCAGTATCTCCTCTGCGGCAGCGAGGTCTTCCAGCCTGCCATTGGTACACGATCCCACGACCGCCTGATCGATCCTTGTTCCCTTTACCTGATCTACTTCGACCACATTGTCGACCCTGTGAGGACACGCTACCTTTGGCTGGAGCACAGAGGCGTTGAACCAATCTTCCCTTTCGATGACCGCGGATGGGTCGGTGAAAACTGGCTCGATCTCGTTCGGAGTCCGTGCCCTCAGCCAATCTGCGGTCTTTCTGTCCGGGAAGCATATTCCGGCCTTGGCGCCCATCTCCATGCTCATATTGGACAGGGTCATCCGACTGTCGATGGTCATTTCATCGATCGCATGACCGACGAATTCGACGCACATGTAGTCCGCCCCATCCGCTCCCAGGGTACCAATGATCTCCAGAATGAGGTCCTTGGAAGCCACCCTTCGGGGAAGAGAGCCCTCTGCATGTATTCTCATGGTCTCAGGAACCTTCATCCATATATCCCCGGTTGCCCAGACCGCGGCCATCTCCGTTGCTCCAATTCCGGTGGAGAATGCTCCAAACGCGCCGTAGGTGGTCGTGTGACTGTCGGTGCCCACTATCAGCATGCCTGGAAGAACATGCCCCTTTTCAGGAAGAACCTGGTGACATACTCCTTCCCCCAGATCGTAGAAATATGGAAGCCCTTGTCCTTTGGCGAACTCCCTGACCATCTTATGGCTTTCGGCGGCCTTGGTAGAGTATGCAGGTACCCTATGATCGAAAAGAATCACTATTCTTCTGGTATCCCATACCTTTTGGGCGCCGATCTCTCTGAAGGACTTGAGGGCCATCGCAGCGCTCTCGTGTGACATTGCTAGATCGACCTTGGCATTCACAACCTGCCCCGGTATAGCCTGCTGTCCGCTAACCCTTTCTAGTACCTTCTGGGCAAATGTCATTCCGGACATCTGAGATGGAAAACGGTTGATAGGATAAATCTATGTTGGTATCACATATGTGACTTATACTCAGCCCTGTCGACCCGGAAGAATAATCATTGGCAGCATTCCGCCAGCCCTTGAATAGTTCCATACCACTCCAACCCCGATCTGACCATCCATTGTTTTGGGCAAGTTGACCCGCCCGAACCTTAAATAGGAAATCAATCGTGAAATTCCCTGATAGCATGACGATCATTTGCGCCATCTGCGGGGTTGATTTCGACATCGAGGCTGGAAAATGCCCTAAATGTGGATGCGAGAGAAAGCTGGCCACGGTGAGAGAGGATTTGAGGGTCGAGGACTGGATCATATGGATAGAAAGAGTGGCAAGTGACCCTGAATTCAGAGAAAGACATGGACTGCGAGTGGAGGAGATCGCAGAATTTCAGGATGAGGATGGCGAATCAATTCGGGAGACACATATCATGGATACGGTCCACGGTATTCTTATGCATGTAATAGAGACCAAGGACATGGCGGGCGACTGGGAGATCTCACGCTTACATGAGGAAAGATTGAGTCATCCATGATTGATGATATGGATATTATCGCTTCGGAAAATTTTCGATTCTCTCATAACATTTAATGTTTTTGCGAAGGACCTTCCAAAACGGTTATTACGGTGTTCCGTTTTTTCGATAATCGAATATTTCATAGAGTGCAAACCTCCTTTATACTTCTGCAATTGTCGAATACCTTATTCGATAATCTTTAATATTAAGCATACCTTGACCTACCTTCCAACAGGGGAGCTAGATTATGGCGAATGAGAGGATTGCAGCGAACGCCATAGGCAAACTGAATGATTACGATAAAATCAGTAAGGAGTTCAGTTGGGCATCGGTGGATTGTGATTTTGACTGGGCAAATGGAGGCATATACAACATCGCTCATGAAGCAATCGACCGCCACGCCAAGAGCTGGCGCAAGAACAAGATCGCCCTTTACTGGATCGGTCCCGAGGGAGAAGAGAGGAAATTCACCTTTGGGGAGATGATGTCACTTTCGAACAAGTTCGCAAATGCGATAAAAGATATGGGCGCAAAGAAGGGTGACCGCATTTTGGTCTTCCTGGATAGGATTCCCGAGATTTACGTATCCGCAATGGGGATAATCAAGATGGGAGCCATATTCGGACCCATGTTCTCGGCCTTCGGTCCCGAGGCGGTCAAGGACCGTATGCTGGATTCAGGTGCCAAGTTCCTGATCACACAACCGTATCTCTACAAGAGGATCGAACCCATAATGGAGGACCTTACCGCTCTTGAGAAGGTCATCTTGATCGGGGGAGATTGTGAACCACTGGACGAGAAGTGCGTGTATTACGCAGATGTCATGAAGGACGCGTCTTCGAATTTCGAGGTCACCCAACTCACGCCTACGGACCCCTATGCAATCCACTACACATCTGGCACGACGGGTAAACCCAAAGGCGTTCTTCTTGGCCACAGAGCCATGCAGCACCAGCTGATCACCTCGAAATGGGTGCTTGATCTCAATGAGGATGACACCTACTGGTGCACTGCCGACCCTGGTTGGGTCACTGGTACATCCTACGGCATATTCGGTCCCTGGCTATTGGGATCGTCCATAGTCTGCTACTCGGGAAGGTTCGATGCCGGCATCTGGTACTCTTTACTAGAGAAGTACGGGGTCACCGTTTGGTATACGGCCCCCACTGCACTGAGGATGCTCATCAAGGCCGGGGACGAGCTGGTGGGACAATTCGATCTTTCGACTCTAAGGCACGTTTGCAGTGTGGGAGAACCTCTCAACCCAGAAGTTATTAGATGGTCGCAAAGCAACATCGGCCTTCCAGTTTACGACACGTGGTGGCAGACGGAGACTGGGGGCCACATGATCTGCAATTACCCGTGCATGGACATCAAACCAGGTTCAATGGGCAGACCAATCCCCGGCGTGAGCGCCGCGGTGGTTGACGAAGACGGTAACGAGCTCGCTCCCGGGCACGAGGGATTCCTGGCGGTCCGCCCTGGATGGCCCGCCATGATGCTCGGGATATGGCGCAACGTCCCTCGGTTCAAGGAGTACTTCCGAGTGCCTGGTTGGTACGTTTCGGGAGATGTGGCCACCATGGACGAGGAGGGATACTTCTGGTTCATAGGACGTGCGGACGATGTCATAAAAACCTCGGGAGAGAGGGTGGGTCCATTCGAGGTGGAGAGCGCCCTCATCGAATTCCCGGCGGTCGCCGAAGCGGGGGTCATCGGTAAGCCTGACGAGCTTAGGGGCGAGATCATCAAGGCCTTCGTGACCCTTCGTCCCGGTTACAAGCCCTCCGAAGCTCTGAAGAAAGAGATAAGCAAATTCGTTGGCCAGAGGCTGGCCGCACATGCCAAGCCACGGGAGATAGAGTTCGTTGACACGCTTCCCAAGACCAGAAGCGGAAAGATAATGAGACGTCTCCTCAAGGCTCGGGAAATGGGACTAGATATAGGAGACACCTCCACCCTGGAGGATTGATTACTCACAAGCGATTTTGGCCGAGCACCAGTCAAACATGCTCTTCCAGCTGAGGAAGCCCACAAGTTCCTGATTCTCTCCCACGACCGGCAGGTGCCTGATATCCTTCTTGGCCATGATCGTGAATGCATCTATGAGGTCATCTTCCGGACCTACTGTCACCGGTGGAGAGCTCATGACCTCGGACACGCTCATGTACAGAAACTTTGACTGGCTCATGAGGTAGTGCCTGAGCAGATCCCTCTCGGTAAAGATCCCGACCACCTTGTCATCATCGATGACAACAACACTGCCCTTGTCATTCTCCACCATGACCTCGACCGCGGTAATGACCGAGTCCCCCGGAGTCACTATCTCGTTCTTGGGGGTCATGAATTCCTTGACCTTTCGAGCCATTTTATCGTACTGAGATTGGGGTATGGTAAATTAAGTTAATTGTCGTGGAGTTCGCTACCGACATTAACCCCTGGGAGATTGGTAGACTTCGAGTGTCCTAAGGCGGTTTATCGCTGCAGCAAGCTCCTGACCCCTGAACAGGGCATAATCACCCACAGGCCTATCGCTCAGGACGTCCAGCCCATGTTTAGATATGTCGGCCATGACCTTGCTCACAATCTCGCTCAACGTCATCCGTCCGTCCATGAAGCCAGTGGCGTAGTGAATGGCATCCCCGATTGCCCGGGTCTGGGAGGTGTCCACCAGCTGCTCAACTTCTCCCAAGTCAATGTTCTGGGACCCGAATGCGATGGACTGAATTCCCCTGGATGATATCTTCACCTCCCTTCGCCCTTTCGACGGGTCGAAGCTGCGGGCCAGCGGGACCCGAGGCGTTCGATCGCCGAATGAATCCCCTCCCTCCTGCTTCCTAAAGGTCTTGTATCTTTCCGCGATTTCCCTCGCCTCATCCGTGAGGTCGTGGGGCAGGTAATCTATCATGCAGATCACTCTGTCCGCAACTTCGAAGTAATCTCCAGACCCGCCGATCACAAGAATGGAGGAGACGCCCAGGTCGATGTAGAGCTGTCTGACCTTGTCCACGAAAGGAGTGATCGGTTCCTTATCCTTCGAGACCAGCTCCTGCATCCGTTGGTCTCGGATCATGAAATTAGTGGCCGAGGTGTCCTCGTCAATGAGCAGCAGGAAGGAGCCTACTTCAAGGGCTTCAATGATGTTCGCCGCCTGGGAAGTGCTTCCGCTGGCATCCTCGGTGCAGAATTGAACAGTGTCCCTGCCGAACGGCAGGTTAGCTATGAAGGGGGAGATATCAGTCTTCTCTATCCTCCTCCCATCCTCCGCCCTGATCTTCATGGCGGTGGGGTCGGTGACGACCAGCTCCCTACCGTCACCGGGGATGTGATCGTAGACGCCCAGCTCCAATGCGTTCAGCAGGGTGGACTTGCCGTGGTATCCTCCCCCCACTATTAGGGTGACCCCTTTGGGTACTCCCATTCCAGCGACCCTTCCGGCATTGGGCAAATCAACTTCTACACGGAGAGATAGTGGGGACCGGAATCCAACGACATTCCCTTTCTTGAGAGGACGGGAGTCTATACCGCTTGCTCTTGGGAGCACCGCCCCATCTGCCACGAAGGCAACCAGGCCCATTCCAGACAGCCTGTCGCGAAGGAAATCCGCGTCCTCCGCCCCCCTGATATGTCGATATAGGGCCGATTCGTCCATGCTCTTGAAAAGGAGAGAGGCGCTCACTATACTGGGCAGCTCTTCCATGAACATCGATATTGCCTGAGATCCAGCTACCTTGCGTCCAAAGGCTGGAAGCCCCATGACGAAGCGGGCCTCAACCTTTCCTTGATCGACGAAGACTGAGGTCCTTTCCAGGATCTCCTGGCCAGGCCGATCGATGGCTATCAGCCCGCCTTTACCGGTACCTCTGCTGCCTTTCGAGAATTTGCGGGTGGCCTCGTAGAATCTCCGGGCGATGAAATCCCTTAGCGCATTGGATC
>DATKXF010000122.1:0-6044 GCA_035529155.1 Methanomassiliicoccales archaeon
AGTTCGGAAAGGAGGCGAAGAGGCGTATCTTGCTGGGTACATTTTCCCGAATGGTAGGCTTCAGGGACCGTTATTATATGAAGGCGCTCCAGGTGAGATCGCTGGTCATTAGGGAGTACCAGAAGGTCTTCGAAGATCACGATGTGGTGATGACCCCAACCATGCCCTTCGTGGCTCCTAGGTTCAACGAGATCGATCGGATGAGGCCTCTTGACATGTACAAGGCCGACTTCCTGACTGTTCCGCCCAACCTATGTGGCCTTCCACACGTGTCAATCCCTTCAGATTGCATTGATGGGATGCCTGTGGGAGTCCAGGTCGTGGCACCTCACTGGCAGGAAGGGATGCTGGCGGACATCATGCTTCGATGGGAGGAACACTTTGTTCCCAAACATCCAGAGGTGGTCCTGTGAAGATCGGGCTTGAGGTACACCTCCAGCTTCCCACTAGATCGAAAATGTTCTGTTCCTGCCCCACATCCGCGGACGGGCCGAACAGCTCGATATGCCCAACCTGTCTGGGCTTCCCTGGCTCAAGGCCTAGGGTCAACATGCGTGCCATGGAACTGGGACTGTCCATCGCATCATTCCTTGAATGCGAGATCCCCGAAATCACCTGGTTCTCAAGGAAGACTTACTTCTATCCAGATCTTCCGAAGAACTTCCAGATCACCCAGTATGATTCACCCATCGGAGAGAGGGGAAGATTCGAATTCAAGGGCAGGACCATTCGCATCACCAGGGTACATCTGGAGGAAGATCCGGGTAAGATCAAGCGGGTTGGAAGGCCTGGTGAGGAGGTCTCGCTATTGGACTACAATCGGAGCGGTATACCGCTGGTCGAAATAGTCACCGAGCCTGACCTCAAGACACCCAACGAGGCAAGGGAGTTCATGTCCAATCTCCTGACCGAGATACGTGGACTGGTAGGCCTTAAGGGAAGTGATGAACAGACGGTGAGGGTGGACGCGAATATCTCGGTGGGGAAAGAGAGGGTGGAGATCAAGAACATCCTTGGCTTGAAGAATCTCGAGCGCGGGCTGAAATTCGAGGCGGTCAGACAGACCAGGCTTCTCAGGGCGGGAAAGAAGGTCGTGAGGGAGACCAGGCGCTTCGACGAAGAGCGAAGGGTCACCCTGGCCGCAAGGAAGAAGGAGTTTGAAGAGGACTATGGTTACATTGGCGAGCCCGATCTGGGCATATTCCATCTGAGAGAGATTGTCAAGAGACTGGAGGTCAGGGAGACCCCATTGGTAAGAGCTGAGCGTATCTCCAAAGAGTTCTCCATTTCAGCAGAAACGGCCAAGCAGATAGTTCTCACATCCGATCGCCTCGCTGACCTGACTGAAGAGCTTTGCGCAAATTTTCCGATCGAGAAGGTGCTACCTTGGATCACGGGGCCGATCTCATCCAGGTCAGATGAGCTTTCAGAAAACTTCGAAGAGCTGTCCGAATACATCAGGGACATCGTGAGTGAGTTCTCATCTGGAGAGATCACGGATCTCGAGACCAAGAGGCGAATTGATGCCCTGTTCAGAGTGGATGTGGACCAGGTAATGGAAGAGACGCCTGCCGAGCTCGGACAGCTCATAAACGAGATGATCTTAGCGAACCCTTCGATCATCGAGGACTATAGGCAGAACGAGAAGGCTGCTAACTTCATCATCGGCCAGGTTATGCGCTCGGTGAAAGGTAAGTACTCCTCATCTGAAGTAGTCGATGCTGTCCACCTGGAATTGAAAAAGAGGGTTTGAGGTCACTTTGCCTTCTCCGCGTCCTCAAGATCGATCTCGTCATCCAGGAAGTCCATGTCCTCTTCGGCGAGAGACATGAGCTGAAGTTCGGAGAGCTTGGATTCTTCAACAGGGGTCGGTGATCCGTCCACTGGTGATTGGAACTTCTTGTTCTTGGGGAATGCGATGACCTCTCGGATGCTATCGCAGCCCAGAAGTAGGGACACGAGCCTGTCCACGCCCAGGGCGATGCCGCCGTGAGGCGGGGCTCCGAATTCCAAGGCTTCCAGGAAGAAACCGAAATCCTCCTCGATCTTCGCTTCGCTCATGCCCAGCATCTGAAAGATTCGTCTCTGTATCCTCGGGTTGTGATTTCTGATTGAGCCCGATCCGATCTCGGCCCCGTCGAGACAAAGATCATATGAAGCTCCCCTGATCGCCGCGGGGTTACCCTCCACATTGCCCCCCACGGGGTAGACGAACGGATGATGGAATGCCTCCAGGCCACCCGTGATGGGATCGGCCTCGAAGAGCGGACAATCCACTACCCAAACGAAGCGATGGTCGATCGGGTCTATTAGGCTAAGATCCTTAGCAAGTTTGGCCCTCAAAGCGCCGCCTGCCTTGAATGTCTGCATCCTTTGTCCTGCAAGAAGTAGAAGAAGGTCTCCGGGTCTCGCATCTATCGCCTTGAGCAGGCTCTCCTGTACCTCATCGGTGAAGTACTTGACTATGTTGGAGTTCAACCCCTCCTTAGTGACCCTCATCCATGTGAGGCCACCCATGCCCTGGGACTTGACCCAGTCAATGAGGCGATCGATCTCCTTCCTGCCGATGTTCTCTTCACCTTCCGCCAGATCCTTCACTAGTGAAGATTGGAGGTTCACGCAGACCACCGCACCGTCATTCTTCAGAATGCGCTGGAATATCTCGTATGGCGCCTTCTGGACAATGTCGGAGACATCCGTCAACTCCAAACCATACCGGATATCTGGAGCATCGCTACCATAGCGCGAAATGGCATCATGATACGAAATCCTGGGAAACGGTGTAACCAGCTTCTTTTTGAATACTTTCATCCAGACATGAGAAAGCACCTTCTCTATGGTTCCCCGAATATCCTCCTCGTCGATGAAGGCCATCTCCATGTCAAGCTGGGTGAACTCCGGCTGTCTGTCGGCTCTGGAGTCCTCATCCCTGAAGCACCTTGCCAGCTGGAAGTAGCGGTCAACGCCGCCTACCATAAGCATCTGCTTGTAGAGCTGGGGTGACTGGGGAAGTGCGTAGAAATCTCCGGGCATTGTCCTTGAGGGAACGATAAAATCCCTGGCCCCTTCAGGGGTGCTCCTGGTGAGCATGGGGGTCTCCACCTCGATGAATCCAAGTTTATCGAACCCCTCCCGGGCGGCTGTGATCAAACGGTGACGGAAGCGGAGGTTGGATTGCATCCTAGCCCGTCTCAGATCGAGATATCTGTACCTGAGTCTTAGGTCCTCCCCAGGCAGCATGGAGTTCTTCTGCTCGGCTACCTCGAAGGGGATGGGCCTCGAAGAGTTCAGTAACCTTCCATCCTCTATGAGAACTTCCACCATACCGGTGGGATTACGATTATCCTCGGTGCCCTCGACGCGGTTCCTTACCACGCCGGTCACCTGGATGACATACTCCCTGCCGAAGGAGCTAAGCGTATCCATTAGGACCGCCAGGTCCAGGCCATCCTCCAATGCCTTAGGATCCAGCACGACTTGGGTGGAGCCATAGGCATCGGCGAGATCGAAGAACAGAACGCCTCCGTGATCGCGTGCAAATCTCACCCATCCTGCAAGGGTGACACGCTCTCCCAGATCATCTTCTTTGATATCTCCGCATGTGTGGGTTCTCATCATATGCTTTCCCTTCTTGGATAAACTCAAGATGAGTAAATTCCCTTTAAACAGGAGAAGGTATTAAACATTTTGCACTGCCAATACCGATGGACGTTGGATGATTGTATGTTGAATTCGTAGAATTTCTAGTTGTTGTCCAATAAATCGAAATATTACGGTATTTTTTCGTTTATGATGACAATGCGAACCTGAGATATGATATCCTGGCCATGAAACAACAAGATCATTCGGTACCTTCTTCGTCCTGATCGAAATGCGGTATGAACTCGTGAGGCTCCTTGATAACGTTCAGAATCACGTATGTATTGGTCTTCTTCACCCCGTCAATGGTCAGCATCTGCTTGATGACCCCAGAGAACTCATCCCTGTTCTTACAGGCCACCCATGCAATGGAATCGCATTCACCCGTGACGTCGAAGATCCCAATGATATTGTCTATATCCCTCATTCTTCGCTGTACTTCAAGGAGGTCCCCCTCCACGTACACATGTACAAGAGCCATGAACTCGTAGCCGAGCTTCAGATAATTCACGTTGGCCCTGTATCCAAGTATGACTCCACTTTCTTCCAGGTGTTTCATTCTCTGGATCAATGTGGTGGGATGCACTCCAAGCCTCTTGGCGATCTGCCTGTAGGATCCCTGGCTTGAAATGCAGATCTCTTTGACTATCCTCTCGTCTAGTTCATCAAGCATGGTCTCACCATTCGTCGACTGTGACAAGCCACAGTGGTGCAGATGTTCAATCAAGATAAAAGTATATGTCCTTTTGGCTTTCGGGAACAGTCCCGCAAATGGAATGGACAGTTGACAGGCGGCCCCGTTGAGCCGAGGAAGATTTATGAGTTATCGAATCATTCAAATTCCCATGACGCCCCTCCTCTATCTAGAGGACCCTTGTCTCAAGTCCTTCAGAGCAAAGATCGAGAAAGTGGATGGAGATTGGATCGAGCTGGACCAGACTGCGTTCTATCCTGGAGGTGGCGGTCAGGAACCGGATACTGGTTGGATCGATGGCTTTGAGGTCGTTGAGGTGAAGAAGGATGGGGCCGTGCTTCACAGGGTTCCTGGACATACGCTTAAGGAGCAACAGGAGGTGGAAGCCACCCTAAACTGGGAGAGAAGGCTCGACCTCATGAGAGGGCACACGGCCGAACACATGCTCTTCTCCGCTCTTTACGATCGGGTGGGAGACATAGAGCTCATCAAGATATCCATAGGTCCGGAGAAGAAGTCATTCATAGTGAAAGGAGATCTTGACTGGAATGTAATCTCCTTGGCGCAGGAGGCGGTGAACGAAGCTGTTGTAAGGTCCATTGATGTCGACTGCTCGTGGGTGGGGCGGACAGACCCCCTGCTACAGGAGATCAGGATCAAGATGGATCGTATCTCGGGCGATGAAGTGCGCATCGTCAGGATCGGAGATTTAGATGTGGCGGCATGTTCAGGAATCCATGTTCCCAACACCGGCGATATAATGCGGATACTGGTCACCAAGCTTACTGCGGCAAAGCCCAAGGGAGCGGTGGAGATAGAGTTCGAGGTCGGGGAGAAAGCCATTGATAAGGCGTTTGAGCTGGCAACGGTCGCCCTAATGTCATCTGATCTCGTAGGATCTCACGCCGAGGACCTATTGAAGGCCATAGCAAATCTCAAGGATGAGAACGAGAGGGCAGTCAATTCCCTAAAGCGTTATGGCCGCCAGGTGCTGCAATCCTTAGATCCCGAGAAGGTTTCGGGAATTGATGTCTACAAGGGAATATACCACGGTCTAGACAGCAAGACTGTGATGGCCGCCGCAAATCGATTCGTGAGAAAAGAAAGGACCTTTTGCGTCCTGGTCACGGTGAATGATAGCTTGATAATGGTGGTGGCGAGGAGTCCAGATCTTACCATAGATTGCAGGGATCTGATAAACGAGGCATTGGAGCCGATCGGCGGAAGAGGTGGCGGGAAACCAGAGTTCGCTACAGGTGGCGCTTCATCGACCGACGGGGCTGAAGAGGCTGTGGAAAGAGTCCTGCATATCATTGGTTCGTAGATGGTCATTTTTCTCGTTTTCTCACATGAATCATGTCTTATCAATTGAACACCTTGATTTGATTCCTATGAACATATGTCGATTCCAATAATAATTACACTTCATATAGAGTAGATAGAAAGGTTTTTTTATACATTTGTCTATTCACACGATAGATGACACCAACAGATATCGATCCGGAGTTGAAAGAGGCTATTATCTCCAAGATAGAAATGGAGAAGGTCAATTTCATTGAGATGCAGTTCTCAGACATCCTAGGGACAGTGAAGAGCGTCTCGATTCCCGCGGACAAGGCCAGGAGGGCTCTGGATGAGGGTGTTTTCATAGATGGATCCTCGATCTTGGGATACACTACGATCGAGGAGTCGGACATGAGAACCCTGCCCA
>DATKXF010000123.1:0-11414 GCA_035529155.1 Methanomassiliicoccales archaeon
TGACGCCAACCTTCCCACCCTTGCCCTCAAGGATCGAGTTCGTGGCAAGGGTCGTCGAAACACCCACCAGCCCGATGCTGGAAGAGTCAAAGCCCGATACATCCAAGACATTATCGACTACCTGGGCTATGCCAATAGATAGATCATGGTAGGTAGTCCTAGCCTTTGCCTTGGACAGGATAATCTTCTCTTCCATGTCCACAATAGCGGCATCGGTGAACGTTCCTCCGGTGTCGATGCCTAGGCCGTAGATCCTTTCATCTTTCTCTGCGAGCATTTGATTCCTCCGGTCTCCGACTCTCCTTGGATAATCCGGAGTATCTAAATAAGAATTGGGGGGATGGCCCACCATACCATGTTGCCTTATGTAATCAGATAATAGGCTGACCGACGGCCCTTGCGTTCACGTCAATCCTGCTGATGATCTCTCCCGCCACCAGTTCTCCGCCGATCGACTTCTTGTAGTCGACCTCGACCTTGACATTGATCTCCTGGGCACCAGCCTTCTCCGCCCTCTCCCTGACATGTCTCTCAACCATGTTGCGGGCGGCGCCGACGGCTTGCTCTATGTGACCGTAGGTGACTGGTATATAGAATGAGGAGAATAAATGGAACTTCTCGTCCTGGGGGAATATCACGACGTGTGCGGTTTCCACGATCGGGCTGCACACCGCGCCAACGGCATTCCCCACCTCGTGGTTCTGGGGGATGATGACCTCCGTTCCAAGTCTTCTCTCGATCCCGGAAACGTAAACATGAGCGGGGGCGCCGATACCGACTATCTTGCGTTTGACCCTGACATCCATCTGAATGAGGTCACTGTCACTTCCCTTGCTTGCCGTCTCGAGCAGGAAATCACAGGATTTTCCCTCGGGCATTATGCCCCCATCGTCAAGGATTATCTTCTTGATCACCTCCTGGGAGATCTTGGCAGCCACCTTGTTGAGGACGGTCGACACGAACTCCTTTTGGGTCAGACCCATGCTCGGCCGGTAAAGATCGACACCTATCTCGGCAGCCCGCACGCTACCCTTTTGATAATCACCTTTGAGATGAAGTATGTCCGTTGGGGTGAGGCCGATCCCCACGATCATGTTCTTGTCCCTGAGCCTCTTGACGAACCTGTCGAGCAGTACCACATCGACGTTTCGCTTCAATTCTCTCCAGGTGGAAGGTCCGTTCTGCTTAAGGAAGTCAAAGAGACTCATCTCCTTGTCACTCAACCCCTTTCCGTCCCTTGGGTAAGCCACCAGGAACCTCACCTCACCCGAGGCCTCCAGCTTATCGAGGAAGCCCTCATACATTGTTGCAGCAAAGGACAATGGAATGACCCTATCCGCCCTGAACTCCATGTTTCCCCTTCTATCCACCACGATCTCAGAGTCCCCACCCAGGGCGGCGGTCCACATATCTACCGCTCTTACTCGAGTGCGCCACTGACCGATATGAGCACCCTCTGGAACGATTCGGGGGAATCCTCCATCCAGGAATGCAACGTCCGTTGACGTTCCCCCGATGTCGATCACGATGCAGTCGGTCAGACCAGCCAGGATCCGGCCACCCATCGAGCTTGCTGCTGGACCAGAGAGAATGGTCTCTACGGGTCTTTCCCTTGCGGTCTCGATGTTCATTAGGGAGCCGTCTCCCTTGAAGACCATGATGGGGGCGGTAATGCCCCTTTTTCTCAGAGAGCCCTCCACATCATCGATGAATGAATCGAGAATGGGAATGAGGCGAGCGTTCAGTACCGCCGTGACAGTCCTTTCCATGATGCCGAGCTCGCCCGTGAGCTCATGACCGCAGACCACCGGCAGTCCTGATTTCTCCTTGATCATTCGTCGAATCCTGCTCTCATGATTGTGATTGTACACGCTGAACAGACCTGATACCGCGACCGCGTCAACCCCCTGACACATCTCGTTGACCGCGGCCTCGGCCTCAATCATGTTCATTGGCTCCCTCTCGAGACCGTTGACCTCGTGCCCGCCACTGATGAAGGCGGCCTTCTGCTCCCCCAGGTACCAATCTTCCTTTGGCTTCCAGCCTATACCTATGAGGCCAACCTTGCCGCCTTTCCCCTCAAGAATGGAATTCGTGGCGAGGGTAGTGGACACACCTACTAATCGGATGTCTTCAACATCAAACCCATCCGTTTCCATTACTTTGTCCACTGCTTCCCTCAGACCAATAGCTAGATCGTGATGTGTGGTGGGAGCCTTGGCCTTGGCAAGAACCCTCTTCTCCCTAAGGTCAATAATAGCAGCATCGGTGAAGGTTCCCCCGGTATCAATACCCAGACCGAGTTTCTTACCCTCATTTTTCAAACGGTCCATCATAACTCCCTCGATTAACTATTGATTATCGGCCCAACAGAATGAGAGTTAAATAACATTTTGGATAACTAAAAAATCATTCGATGAGAAGGCGGATCTATGGAATGAACTTGCCCCAAAAACTGATGATGGGGACAGTAGTATGAGCTTCTTCCACTCACCCTCACCATCTCAAGACGAGTTCCGCAAGAAGGGCATCTTCCCATCGGCCCCCTGACCGTCAGAAGATAATCGTCCGGGAAGCGCTCCCAATCGGCCCCTTCATCCACCGCCTTTCCCAAGACATCCCCGATGTTATTGAATAGACTAGCAATTTCACCCTCGGAGATGGAATCAGCCGTTCGCATCGGATGAATTCCAGATCGAAACAGGATCTCATCGGCATAGATGTTGCCTATGCCCGCCAGAAAATGCTGGTCCATGAGAACGGCCTTGATCCGCCCGGTCCTCCTGGAGATCAGCTCCTTGAATAAATCCATGGAAAGACCATTGAGAGCATCGGGACCGAGCTTCTTCCATTCGATGAACTCCTTCATGCTTTCGGAGAGAAAAACCCGACACAGTATCCTGATGCAGGTGAATGCCAGACAATGACCGTCCTCGAAATTCAACTGCATTGTGGCGAACCTGGGGGGTGTATCATTCTTATTGAAGAACTTGACGCTCCCGGTCATACCGAAGTGCAGGACGAGCACCTGAGAGGAATCGAGTTCGGCTCCCACATACTTCCCATGACGGACCGTATGGTCGATTTGGTGACCCTTCAAAGCATAGATCATCTTCTCCTTCGATGCGTTTCCTAGAACCCTCTCGTCATGAACTTCAACGGCTTCGATCCTTCTCTTGATAGAATTGGAATCCAGATATCTCCTGAATGATTCAGCCTCAGGGAGCTCGGGCATGTCTGCCTATATGTGTCTGCAGGTACCTAAACCGAACCAAACGGGCAAAGAAGAATAAATGCTCTGGTGGAAGAATAAATGAAAATAAAAGAAGGTTAGACGGAATTTATCCGTCTGGGTTTACTTCTTGACGAGTTCTTGGGCGATATGGACCGCCTCAATGGCGTCGTATCCCCAAGCGTCGGCACCGATCTGGTCGGCGAACTCCTTTGAGGTAGCTCCGCCACCGACCATGGTCTTGCACGGACCCTTCAGACCCTTCTCCTTGAGCATGGACTCAAGAGCCTTCATGCCAGCAAGTGTGGGGGTCATTAGAGTCGAAGTAGCCAGAATGTTGGCCTTCTCCGCCTCGACCTTGTCAACAAAGTCCTTGAGAGGTACATCCCTACCCATGTCGTGAACGGTCATACCGACTCCGGTTACCATCGCCTTAACGATGTTCTTTCCGATGTCGTGAACGTCACCCTCAACCACACCGATGACTATTGTGCCCTTGTCTATACCGCCACCCTGCGACTTCAGGATAGGCAGAACAACATCAAGAGCTGCGTACATCGCTTGTGCAGACAGCAGGACCTGGGGAAGATAGTACTCCTTGCTCTCGTACTTCTCTCCAACGACCTCCATTCCCTTGGAGAGTCCATCGAAAATGATGTCGTTGGGGGTCAAGCCAGAGTCGAGTGCCTTCTCGGCCAATCCCTTCATGTCCTTAATCTTGCCCTTAAGGACGCCCTCGGCCATTTCCTCTAGTATATCAGCCATTAGTATACCCTCCTCAAATAGGATATCCGCATGATTAATGTAAATGATTATAAAGGCTTTTATGGATGGATACACCATCCAGTGATGTTTCTTACCTAATGTTCTTATATTATGGCTATGTCCTAACTTACGGAAGCGAAGTGGGCATTAACGATAGCAAATGCAATCTAACGAATTATTGAGATATCGAAGCCGCACTTCGGACATTGTCGACCTTCTAACAGAACTTTGACATCAGGATAGGTAGGACAGAATCTGCTCACCTCGTCCGTTTTAACGACAATCTTCTCAGTCACCTCTTCGCTCCTTCGATCAATAAGAAGTTCGCCACATTTTGGGCAGAAGGTGCTCTGTCGCCTGTCTCCAACAACCCCTCCCACATATGGGTAGAGGATCCCGGCCTCTTTGGCATCGGTATATGCCTGTTCGATCCGTTCCATGGTCTGGGCGGGAAGGTGAGCCAAGCGATGTGATGGAAGGAAACGGTATAGATGGACGGGAGTAGATGGACCCATAGTCTCCACCACCCACCTGAAGAAAGAATCTACCTCCTCTTTAGAGTCGTTCATACCAGGGATGAGTAGATAGGTGAGCTCTACGTGGATGCCGGCCGCTCTGGCCATTCTACAGGTCCTCAGAACATCGTCAAGATGTCCTCCGCAGTTTTTCTTGTAGAATGCCTCCGAGAACGCCTTGACGTCGATATTCATCACATCCACCAGAGGAAGAGCGTCATTGAGAGCCTTCTCAGAGATGAAACCGTTGGTGTTGAGCATGATGTAGAAGCCCTTCTCCTTTGCCAAGGAGGCGGTATCCAGGATGAACTCGAGCCAGACTATTGGCTCGTTGTAGGTCCATGCGATGCCTTCCACGCCCTTCTCCCTTGCGGATCTCACCACGTCCTCCGGTCTCATAATCTCGCACGGTAGCTCCCCATCGTTGGCCCAAGCCACGACGTAATTCTGACAGTTATCGCAGCGCAGATTGCATCCGAAGGTACCGAGTGAAAAGAGTCTGCTGCCCGGTCTGAAGTGGAAGATGGGCTTCTTCTCGATGGGGTCTGCGGTGGATGCGCATACATGCCCGTATGAAAGTGATTTCAGTTCATTGCCCAGGTTCCTCCTGGTCCTGCAAATGCCGGTCTTCCCCTCGGCAAGTAAGCATCGATGAGGGCAAAGCTCGCAGCGAACACTCTCATCCTCTTTGGACCACCATCTAGCAGTAAAACCATCCATGAATCTCAACGGATTCGTAAGGTCGTTAAAGGATAGATAGATTTTTCGAATCAGACCCTGAGCCCTCGGAGATCGGAGAGTTTCCCTAAGGGCAATAGGCCGACCTCACTGCAGGCGATGATCTGGGCGCCGCCAAGTTCCTTTCCCTTTAGCAAGGGAGAGAGATAATCGTCCGGAGTGACCGTGGACAGATCTGTTCCCAGGGCCAGTGGAGAAAAGGCTGGTATGACCATGATTCCCATTCCCTCATGGTGAACGAAGCAGGGAAGCTTGACATATGCCCCTACGCTGTCAGTTATCCTGATCGACGGATGCTCGTGGGCCATGATCAAAGGTCTCGATCTAATATCCTTGTGACCGTGCACGAATGTCACACCGTTCTCCTTGTACAAGTCGATCATTGGGATGCCCATCTTCGAAAGGATGGTCGCCAAGTAGTTGTCGTGATTGCCTCTGACCATGACAACCTCGGACGTATTCTTTATCAGTTCCAGCAGTGCCTGCACCTCACGCCATTCCTGATTCAGGTTTCTGCTGAACTCGTGCTTGAAATCGCCCAGCACGACCACCTTTTCGATCTCGAACCTGTCAATGAGATATATCAGCTTCTCGGACATCAAACGGCCCTGCATCCGGGGAAGATGGATCCCGTCGTTCTCTAGGGCGCTCTCATATCCAATGTGGAGATCGGCGATGATCAGTGTGCTCCCTGTCACTAGGCATCTGTCGGTGGAAGCGAAAATCCCAGGGATGAGCTCCATCATCTCCATGCCACGATCTCCATCGTCATACTTAGCCCGGTCAAGCGTATTTCTAGATTCGCCATCTGCGGCAGGCTCGGAGGTACAACTTTCGAGATACCCTCCGAAACCATATTGATTCTCGTCAGTCAATCACCGTTGGATGATCAGGAGGACCTTCGTCATCCTGCCCTCAATAGGCAATGGTACCGAAAGGTCCCTCTGGAGAGAAGGCATCAGGCACTGGGATGACTTCATCGATACCCGATCCATAAAGGGTATGTCCCAAAGCCGGAAGGGAAAGCTGGATGAGCATCTCATTGAAGCCAGGGGAATGCTGGACCAGGGACATTCCCATTTCTTTACCAACATCCTGGTTCCTTGTGAACAGTGGCGGCTGTTCGAGGAGATGGAATCCGATATCACATATCTGGACATCGAAACCGATGGATTGAGACACGATTCCAAGGTGACCGTTGTCGGCATCCACCGAGGTGGCGTGACTGAGACTCTGGTGAGAGGAATTGATCTAGATTCAGATTCTCTCAAGAAAGCGTTAGAAAGGACGAAGCTGCTTGTCACATTCAATGGGAGGAGCTTCGACGTCCCGCTCCTGGACTTCAACTTCCCTTTTGCCGTGCCAAGGGTACCACACTTCGATCTCCGCCACGGTTGCGCCAGGATCGGTCTGAAGGGAGGTCTTAAGAAGGTTGAAAGAGACATCGGTATTGGAAGGCCGAAGGAGATCGATTACGTAACCGGCGAGGAGGCTGCCTATCTCTGGAAGCTCTGGGAGAGGAAGGGTAACCAGAATGCGCTCAACCTCCTCAGGAAATATAACGAGGAGGATACCAGAAACCTTGAGCCATTGGCCAGGTATACTTACCAGAGGTTGAGGTCCAGACTTGAAGGAGCGATGATGGAATGTCAGCGATGAGTCGACACGACGATTTCACTGGTCTAATTGACGTCGCGGCGGAAACCGCAAGATTCCTCTCAATGGCTAAGAGGGTCGAGGTGCTCGCCCACATCGATGCAGACGGCATAACCTCGGCATCCATTGCCTCCATGGCACTTGACAGAGCCGGTATAGACCATTCCGTCCACTTCATCAAGAAACTTGATCCAGTAACTATCGAGAAGATCAATCTGTGCGGATCCGACGCCGTTTGGTTGGTGGACCTGGGAAGCGGATCCTATAGCCTTATCGAGCACGAGGGAGCCTGCATCTCGGATCACCACGTGCCAAATTTCAACGGTCAGACCTGCCTTACCGCCTATTTCGGCCGACATATGAATCCCCATCTCCACGGGAAGGATGGTTCTGTCGAGATCTGCGGGGCTGGAGTCACCTATCTCGTAGCGAAGATGATGGACAGACGGAACCAGGACCTTTCCCCCCTGGCCATAGTGGGCGCGGTCGGGGATTTTCAGGATTCTAGCGAGTGTCGCCTCACCGGCATGAACCGTCATATACTGCAGGATGCGGAGGAAATGAAACTCATCAAGGCCTTCACCGACATTAGACTGTTCGGAAGGGAGACGAGACCACTGGCCAGGATGCTTCAGTACTCCTCAGACCCTTTCTTACCTGGCCTGACCGGCAACTACTCCAACTGCAAGGAAACGCTGCAGATACTGGGCCTTATTCCTGAAAATGGTGGGTCGAATGGAGGGACTCCTGAATCGGACGATTTCGAGGGCTCGAACAGACGGTGGATCGATCTGGACCCCGAAGAGAAGAAGAGACTTGCCAGCTGGCTCTGCGAGTTCCTTCTGCACAACGGCCTGGGATCCAGAGCCGTGAGAAGGCTGATGGGTGAGGTATACGTGCTTCCAGGAGAGGAAAAGGGCACCCCCCTTCACGATGCCAAGGAGTTCGCCACCCTGCTGAACGCCTGCGGAAGGTACGGGAAGGCCAAAATGGGCATGGAGGTGTGCAAGGGAGATCGTGACCAACATCTCAAAGAGGCACTACGGATGCTCGGCTCACACCGCAGATACCTCTCCGAATCCATAGGGTTGTTGGTTCATCCAACCCCTTCCATCGTGAAGGGAGAGGTAGAAGCTTCCTCGACCGTAGCGGGGAATATACCGAATGATTCCATCATCATAATCCCCTTTGGTAAGAACATCAGGTACTTCCAGGCAGATGAAAGGATCCCGGACACCATCGTTGGGATCGTGACTGGAATGTACCTCGGCTCCAACCACGAGATAGCCGATAGACCGCTTATTGGAATGGCTCCTGCGCAGGATGAACCAGGAAAGGTGAAGGTGTCTGCCAGGGGTACAAAGGAGCTAGTCAGGATGGGGCTGGATCTTGCCAGGGCGATGAGGCTAGCCTCGGAGAGAGTTGGAGGCGTAGGGGGCGGTCACGCCATCGCTGCTGGGGCCACCATAGAGATGGGCAAGGAGAACGAATTCCTCCAGGAGATCGACAGCATCGTCGCCAACCAGCTAACAGATGCTAACCGAGAAGCATGAGAAGTATTGCCTTCTGGGCATGCAGCCTGTTTTCGGCTTCATCGAACACCACGCTCTGAGGCCCGTCGATGACATCCGCACTGATCTCAAGACCACGGTGTGCAGGCAGACAGTGGAGAACGATGGCATCGTCTTTTGCCTTTGAAAGAAGCTTGGAATTGAGCTGATATGGCTCGAACACCTTCTCGCGCTCCTCTTCCTCGCCTTCCTGACCCATCGAGACCCAGACATCCGTGTATAGGATATCGGCGCCCTTCACCGCTTCCTCCGCGTCCTCGATAATGAGGGAGGAGCATGCTCTATCTTGAGCAAGAGACTCTGCCTTCTTGGTGATTTCCTTATCTGGATAGTATCCAGAAGGACAGCAAGCCACGAAGTCCATGCCTACTATGGCCGCGGCTAGCATGAGCGAGTTACAGACGTTGTTCCCATCTCCGAGGTATACCATCTTCAATCCGCTGAGCTTTCCCTTATGCTCCAAGATGGTCTGCAGATCAGCGACGATCTGGCATGGATGCTCCATGTCGTCCAGACCGGATATCACTGGGATGGACGCGTTCTCGGCCAGCTCCTTCATGGTCTTGTTGGAGAAAGCACGGTACATGATGGCATCCAGGTACCTGCTGAGCACCTTTGCGGTATCCGCGATGGTCTCTCCCCTTCCTATCTGAAGGTCCTTGGGGCTAAGGTAAAGGGCATGACCGCCAAGCTGGAACATGCCAGTTTCGAAGGATACCCGGGTACGGGTCGAGGATTTCTCGAATATCATCCCAAGGGTCTTCCCCTTGAGAGGAAGGTCCGCGCCCTTTGTTCCCTTCTTGATCTCGATCGCATCATGGACGAGCTGTTCCAGCTCATCTTCGATGTCTAGAATGGAAATGACGTCCCTTTTCATTGTCTCGGGGGTCGGAAGACCTGTTCTCCTATTAACGGTTGTGTGCAATGCAGTACACTTCAAGGTTCGAATTGTCCTCTAGGCTTCTTATGATAAGATATAGAAAAATACATTTGGAAATAGTGGGAAGTGGTCTAATGCGTTTGAAGAGGCCTGATTCATCTTGGCATCAAATACATGCCAGGGTTCACCGGTAGGGGCCTCTGCTCCTTTAATTCGTTGTTTTTCCTCCTAATATTATCACCCTTTTTCGGTAAACTCATCTCTTACCGTTAATATTTCATTTTAGCGAAAACTAGAGATATATTTAAGCCTTTTTAACATATTATATCGATAAAACCTTGTTTGAGTGGGAAGTATGAGTAAGATCGGCATAGAACAGATCAAGGTCTTGTCAGACCCTAACCGGTTGGCCATCCTGTCACTGCTGTCCATGAAGGAAATGACCACCACCCAGATATCGCAGCTCCTGGATATCAGTGTCCAGAATGCACAGTACCACATAAAGAAATTGGCCGAGGCTGATCTCATATCTCATACCCGTTCGGAGATAGTCGGTAACCTTATAGAGAAATATTACAAGTCAGCATTCGAACCGGGAATGATTTCCGAGGCTGCAGACGAGGCGACCATCGATATCGCCGAGAGAGCCGATCTAGTATTCGCGGCAATGGGGGCAATCAAGGGGGTACTCAACCATGGAATATCGATTCTCGATGAACGCAGGAATGACTACTTCTTGAGGCCCGAAATACGACCTCGATATCCATTTGGAGCCAACTACATAATTCTGCCCAACACTTCAGAGAGCACTGAGAGGGCAGAGACCCTTGTCACTGAGTTCGACGACAGGATGCGATCACTGGCGGAAGAATTCAGGGATGACAGGAAGGAGAAGTTCGCCCTGCTCTACGCTCTCTTTCCTTACGATTGAGCCCTGAGGTAATTTGGCTGGATAAAGGGTGCACTGTACCGGAAAACTTTATCTATGGCGATGCAATCCAAGTTCTCCCGCATGGCCGGGATGGGGTAGCCTGGTTATCCTGTGGGACTGTGGATCCCTTGACTCGAGTTCAAATCTCGGTCCCGGCCCTTTCTCTTTTATCCTCATCATCTGGTAGAAAAACCTCGCACTCCCTCTCGAAAAGAGCGAGATCTCTGGTATCCAATGCAGCTGGATCAACTGGGACCAGGATTTTGATCTCCCTATCAGCTGACTCGTCCCGTAGGGCATATAGGAATTTCAGTACCTTCTCCACGGGATTGTTGGAGATGAGATACTCGATGCCATCAATCATTATCACCGCCCTATCGGTCTTCCTAGTGAACTCCACGATGGTATGCTGAAGTATGGAGAGGTTGCTAGGTTCAATATGGTTCAACCCTGCCTTCTGCGCCAGCCAAATGATTGGTGTTTTTATTAACCCGTACCTTTCCCTCAGGGTGTCTGGATGAGTTCTTGACACTAAGAGTCCGTGGAAGCCATCGTTGAGTTCCTCAAGGAATAGGCAATAGGCAATCTCAGCCTTCTTCTCCTTGATAAGAACGATCGTGGAAGGAAGGACCCGCCTATTTTCCGATCGGTTCACGGGGCATTCCTTGATCTCATCCTCCCTGACAGGGGAGATGATGAACATATTGAACCTCAATATGCCAAAGGCGAAGATGATGTTGGAGATCAAGAATCCAGGTGAGAGTATCGGCACGTTGTCTATGATGTTCAGGTAATTTAGCAGCTCCTGCCCCATACCATATATCAATGGGGCCATGACTGCGAGCGTCATCAGAAAGCACTGCCATTTCAGCTCGTGGTTGTCTGAGGACCTGGCCGTTCGTACCAGAATGATAATGGATATTACCGTTAGAAGGGACACTATGGCGATCAGTAGATACATGCTGAGTGAGTTTGGGACTCCCCAGCCAAATCTGGTCTTTAGCATCTCATCAACAGTCAATGCAGGAATTAGGGCCAGTACCAACACGATCGCCCAATACTGCCTGATATGGGTGTGAAACCAGCTTGAGGCGCTCCCAAATGGGAAAGATGACGCTATATAGAG
>DATKXF010000124.1:0-4755 GCA_035529155.1 Methanomassiliicoccales archaeon
TTCAGAACGGTACAGAGAACACCACCACCTACATGGGGAACAACCCCGAGATTATTTACCGAGTTGATATGACCAGTCCCGAGTATTCGATGACCATGGTGATGACCGATACAAACATTGACATCATCAAGA
This sequence comes from Methanomassiliicoccales archaeon, assembly GCA_035529155.1. GTDB lineage: Archaea > Thermoplasmatota > Thermoplasmata > Methanomassiliicoccales > JAAEEP01 > JAAEEP01. The sequence goes on from DATKXF010000124.1 coordinate 133, forward strand.
ACGAGAACGGGTGACCGTCCTAAATCCATGGATAATCTGCGATGATTAGGGGGGGCCTTACAAGGAGTGATTGACGTCCAGACATTTCAGGCACCTCCAGACAGCCCGTGAGCTCCTACATACTTGCTTCTGAGAGCATTGGCGATCTCCAGCGCCAGGTCATGCTTGTCAAGCCCTCTACTCAATCCAGAGATCAGGGCTTTCAGACCTAACCTGACCTCATCGTTCGGTCCAGGCAGCGCCACGAACAGCGAGGGTCCCAAAGCCCCAACCGCGATCCTCACGCCTTCCTTCTCGTGCCTGCCGGTCCCTTTATGATACTTGGTGATGTACGGTGTCGCGGCTGTTGGGTCCAGCCTTAGAAGTGCCTCAACGGTACGGTCCTTCGACTCAGCTCCTACGCCACCTGTAGTGATGACGAGACCGTATCCCTCATCCAGAGCATTGTTGAGCGCCCCGAAGATGGAGTCGATGTCATCTTTGAGAGCTGGGCCGATCTTCACTTCGTAGCCTTCCTCTTCCAACCTTTCTTCGATGTAGGGAGAGTTCGTGTCCCTTATGAGGTTCATTCGGACCTCCTCACCAGTTGGGAAGACCATGCACCTCATCCGTAACTTTCCGACGATCTCGGAGACCATCGAATCGGTTCTTGATAGAACGTCTCGGGCCGTCCCTTCATCGAGACTTATGAACCCGAGTATGCCCTCCGAGTGAATCATTGTGCTGTCTGTTAATGAGACCCCTTGGATGGACGCCAGACGTTCGAGTATCTCGTTCTTCTTGCCGTAGACGTTCTCGGCTTCCACCTCGGTCCGGAGTATATCCAACGCGACGTGATTCTCGGACGCGTCAGTGACGAAGATCTCTTCCCTGCCGAGCTTCAGAACGTCGGCCATGGCGTTACCGATCTCGGTCAGATTGGCATCCCTCAGAACTATGTTCTCGATCCAGAGCTCGGTTTTCCCGAGCAGTTGCACCTTCAATCTTCCACCCCTTCCACATCGAGTCTTATGTCGAGCATAGGTGCATCGATGATCGCCCTGCCGATGTCGAGTATGTCCACATCGGCCTCGACTATATGTGGTATCTCTTCCAGAGGGATCGACCCCCCGAAAGCAATCTTCACACGAGTTCTCAAGCCCTCTCTGGAGAGGGCACTGGATACCGATCTCAAGTCGTCGATGTCACCGGTATCGACCATAATGATATCGGCACCATGCTCCGCCGCAACGACAGCCTCGCGGACGATGGGTTCGGTCTCACCACGGATCTGGATGACCTTCATTCTATCCTCCAATTCCCGCACCGCAAGCAGAGCCTGAACGATACCGCCGAACATCCTGACATAGTTCTTATCGAGATAGACGAATGGGTGCTCCGTGATCCGCAGACCGGATCCCCCAAGCCTGATGGCTTCCCGGATCTCCTCTTTGATCTGGTGTGGCATCTTCTTCCACCCCCCCGATACTATGGTGACTCTACCCCCGGCAAGAGATACTGCGCGCCTCGCCGCTGTAGCGATGCCTGAGGTCTTTCCAACGAGACCTATGAGCATATCTTCGGCAAGGCATATCTCTTTAGGCGTTCCTTCGATGATCGCGATCGTGCCCCCCTCAGCGACATCGTCTCCATCTCTGACCGCTGCTTGAATGGACAGCTTCATCTCTTTCGCTGTCTCGATCATGCGGCCGATGCCGGAAACGGTTCCGCTCTGCTTGGTCCAGATGACCGCTCTCACCTTCTTGTTGGTCAAGTTCTTGAAGATCGCATCCCTAATGTCGATGCTGTCCGGTTCACGCAGTACAGACCTTACCTCATTCCGCAACCGGTATCCCCCTCTGCCTGCACCACTTCGGCAGGAGCTCAGCGTCGACATCCTCATTCACCTTCGGCGCTTCGGAAACGAGATGTGAGGCGAGTGATTCGCTAACGTTCAATGCTCCTGGTGCGCCGTCGAAGGCGATCAACTTGTCCGTTCCGGTGATCCTGATAGCCATCTCCACGGCTGTCCTGAGATCCTCAGCCACAAGGGCGTGCTTCATGAACTCGACGTTCTGCGGATCTCTTCTGAAGACATCCGCCTGGCTCTCCCCCACGACAATGGTTGGAATCATCTTGGCCCAGAATACGCTGGGATAGCCTCCCCAGGCGTAGTTGATGATGATCGCCTTTATGGCCGGATTCATGGGAGCGACATCGGAGATCAGGGGTTTCTCGTCCCTACCATAGAATGATTCAGTATACCAAGTATAGCCTGGAAGTGGATGATCGAGATCGAAGATATCGACGCTTGAAGCTGTGAAATTGGCGAAGATCATTCCGGCGGAAAAGACATAGGGTATCGGAGCCTGGAAGTCCAGGATGGCAATGCAATCGTCGATGCGCCTCAGAAGCGTTAGGATCTTGCCGTAGTAACGGAAGTTGTCGATGGAGAGCCTCTCATCGAGGGAGAAGAGATCATTGTCCGCGTCGACGCCAGCGACGCCTGCTGGTGTGGGCTTCAAGAACGTAGCGAACGTCCACTTCTTCTGCACAAAGTCGGAATTGAATATCGCTCTGGCCGCGAAGTTGGCGCCCCTCGGCCCTAGGTTGTGGTGGTAAGTCGACCGGGTCTCGAGCCTCGCATACGACATGCCGAAAGGCTTCACCGCCCGGTCCACGTGTCTGTGGAAGTGTATCTCCCTCACGTCGCTGTTGTGAGCGTGAACGATCCAATCGGCGTCATAGCATCTCTTGATCCCATACAGTGTTCCTATCTCAGTCTGGATCGGAATGCCCTCGTCGATCGGAGCCACTCCTCTCGCCTTTCCGCCGAAATACTCATCAAGACCGAATCTCTGGATGTATTCATCTGACTCCCTGAACCTGAGACCGACGCCGGCTCTCAACCGGATGTCATTGGTGCCGGTCCTTTCCTCGATCGCGTCTTTGGTCGCCTTCAGCATCTCTGCGTAAGGCTCCCCTCCAAGAATGGTGAACCCATGATGTGATCCCAGGATATTGACGGAGTCACCAGGCCCTATCATTGACATATCGACTCTCTCAAGCGCCCTCTCAGTCGCCTCCCTGACAACCTTCACTCCCGCAGCCGAGGGGTAGATGCTCGGAGGGAAATCTGGGAATAGGTCTTGAACACTGATCGAGACCATCTGTCCGAGGTCTGATGACCTCGCCTTGATGCTCTCGGGCAGCGGTCCGTACCTGGAAGGCTTGGGAGGGAGAGGCTTGACGGGGCCGTTGAAACTAGTGGACACCACTATCGCCTCCTTCAGTCTTGGTCTCGAGCAACTTCTTGAACAGCGCCCGATCTTCTTCAAAATAGAATCCCCTGGACGAGTATTTCGCGACTACAGACTCCGGTATGTCCCATATCGTGGGAGTCAGGCCATACCACTGCCATCCACCCTCGACCGGCTTGGGATCCTTACCGGCCGCCACCAGCAGCCTCAAGATAGGCTGGAAGCACTCGACCTTGCACCCGGTCCTTGCCCCAACTTCCCTTGACACCTCTTCCGGCGAGGATGCGCCCTGAATTATCGCGGCCGCAACCTCCTCGGCCCTAGTTCCTGTGCAGAAGCAAAGAACCTGCTCTGGATGCAACCTCGCTTTTAAACATAAATCCGTTATCATTCGCCTATCGACAGAATTCGGGTCGACCCGAATGACCCTTGGGGTCGCAAGGTCTTTGAGATTCACGGCCCCGAACTCACATCTCTCTGAGCAAGCCCCGCAACCTACGCACGTGCTCAAATCCACGACTGCTTTCTTGGCGCCCTTACCATGTCCGACCCTTATTGACAAGGTGGGGCACACTCTCTCGCAGGTTCTGCAGGCGGTGCATTTTTCAAGATCAACCTCGGCGAACATATTGATGACTCTCATCTTCTTTCCTCCAAGTGTTCCCGGTAAACCGAAGAAATCGGATACGCCCGATTCCCCCGCTCATCCCCCTCTTTCAGTAGACCTCATGATTCTCACTTGAATTAAACCTTTCAACCTCTCGAAGCGACCCCCTACGAATTGCGGGGATGACCACGTCAGAACTAAATTTCGAATTTAATGGGATTGGTAAAATGAATGTACTGGACGGGAAAACTCTCGATTCCGAGCAACCCCTCTATCCTTCCATTCAAAAATTGCGTTCTAAGATTATAACACATTCAAGATCTTCCCAGACTGAACCTATTTAATTGATGATCAATAGGACTGGTGGATCCCAGGGATCAGGCAACTCGGGTGGGAGGTGCCTTGCTCGATAGCAGCCGATAGGTAAGAATGAAAATGATGGATATCGAGACTATCAGAGCTATTAATGGAAGAACAATCATGCCTTGGAAAGCGCCCAAGACCCAACTGAGGAAAAGTGCAAAGATGGAAACGATAGTAGAGCAGAATGCAAGCAGGAACACGACGTAGGCTAGATTCCCTCTTACTGCCCTGATGGTCTCGCCCCAGTACGCTCCCCTGATCAGCAGGTTCCTTCGTAATCCCAATATTTGATCATAGGATCTCAGGAAGATGTACCCACTTACGATGATCACCCCATTGAGAAAGATCACCAGGTCCGGAAGGGTACTGCTCAGACTTGACAAATCATTGGGGAAGCCCAGAATGAAGAATGGA
>DATKXF010000125.1:0-13321 GCA_035529155.1 Methanomassiliicoccales archaeon
CGATGGGGTCATTAAACTTGTGAACAACGAGTTATTCTACTCAAAGGGCAAAGAGGGACGACCGGACCTGATCTTGCTCATCGGTGACTATCAGGGTCTCACTCCAGAAGGACAATACGAACTTTCAGACCATGTTCTGGACATCGCCAAGCAGTTCGGGGTGAAGATGATTTTCACCTTGGGGGGCTATGGCATCGGAAAGATGGTAGAGGAACCCAGGGTCCTGGGGGCTGCCACCGACGAGGAACTTGTGGAGCAGATGAAGGAGAAAGGAGTCGTTTTCTCAAGAGGGGAACCGGGAAGCGGCATAGTCGGGGCCAGTGGTCTTTTACTTGGTCTAGGTAAGGTCTACGGGCTTAAAGCTGTCTGCCTTATGGGCGAGACCTCGGGGTATTTCGTTGATCCCAAAGGGGCTGAGGCTGTACTTAGAGTACTGGCCGAGATATTGCAGGTGGAGATCGACTTCAGTGACCTTGAGGACAAAGCAGAGCAGATCGATATCATCACCTCCAAACTCAAAGAGATAGAGGCCCCTCAGGATCCCAAGAGAGAGGACCTAGGCTACATCGGATAAGCCCAGGCATATCTCACTTTTTTTCAATCTAGCTCTGGCCATAGAATAAAAAATGAGGCGGGTAATGAATATACCCCTAACCCCACCGAATGCATCCCATCCCACCGAAGCAGGCTACTTCTGAAGATACTTCTCCTCGAATATCTTCAGGGATGCGAGTGCCTTTTCTGCCTCTTCTATTTTCTCTATCTTGTCCATGACCAAATTAACCCTGTCATAGATCAAGTCCCTGACGGCTGCCCTAATAGCCTCAGATCTAGAGGGAAAGTCGTCAACCTGGACCAGGAAGTCCAGCGCCCTGACGAACCTTGCAGGAAGGCGGATAGTAACCTTTTCCAGTTCTGTATCCATCCTCGCACCCAGTAAGAAGAGGTCTAGTAGACCTCTTTTGTCTGACAATATATATCAAGGTCACTATTTAAGCATTACTATTAAAAAAATGATAACTGATTGTATTCCAGTTGCCTAAATCCGAATGACTTTGATCGACGTTGCTCCAAATACTTGATGGATTTACAAAATCGCTATATAGGCATTCACTATTATGGTCAACAGAACCCGACTTAGCTCAGACTGGCTAGAGCGGCTGACTGTAGTGGGTTACCGGCATGCCGGTTCACAGCCGCCGATATCAGCAGGTCCCCGGTTCAAATCCGGGAGTCGGGACCAATCTTTCTTTCTCAATATCGGTTCAAGTCGTTCGACCGAGGAGATCATCACAGGCATCATTCGCATCAGATAGGACCTTACCTTCATCCAAGGTCATGAATTCCCTGTCCAGGTAGATCGTTCTACCGTTGCACAGCACGGTCTTGACATTAAGACATGAGGCGGAATAAACCAGGGTAGAGGCGAGCTTATCCATTCGGATAGGATTGAGATTCGGGGCCTTACCGTCCAGGATCACTAGGTCCGCTTTCTTCCCCAATTCAATGGAGCCTGTCTGATCTCCTAGACCTATTGCACGAGCCCCATCTATCGTGGCTGCGTCAAGGACCTTCTGCGCGGGAAGAACCGTGGCATCCCATCTGTTCGATTTCTGAAGCAGGGCCAGCATCTTCATCTCACCAAACATATCCAGGCTGTTGTTGGTTGTGCTTCCGTCGGTTCCAAGAGAGACATTTACCCCAGCGTCCAGCATCTCTGGGATGGGGGCGACACCGCCGGTAGCCAGCTTCATATTGGATACGGGACAGGTCGCGACCGAAACCCCATTCTCAGCCAGCAGTCGAACCTCCCTCAATGTGAGCCAGGCCGAGTGAGCGGCCAGGCAGTTCTCGCTCAGGAACCCGATGTCGTGTAGGTGCTCGACAGGTCTCTTTCCCACCTTCTCCTTGTAATCGTAGACCTCTCCCCGGGTCTCTGACAGGTGGAAGGTTAGGGGAATGTTCTTCTCCAAGGCGAAATCACTGGCCTTCAGCAGCGTCTCGTCCGAGCACACATATACTCCCTGAGGGCCAACTCCTGGGTACACCAACTCGCTTTCCGCAAAATCATGATAGAAACGCCTGCAGTTATCGATTGGGACACCTTCCTGCGTGGTGAACTGTTCATCCAATACCGCCCAGCATAGTACTCCCCTGATTCCTGCAGACTCGACCTCGTGAGCTATGATCTCCTGTGAGTAGTAAAGATCCACGAAGGTCGTGGTGCCTCCGGCGATCATCTCCATCAGACCGAGTCGGGTCCCTGCGGCTATGTCTTCCGATGTCCTCTTGCCATCGATAGCGAACACCCTGTCCAGGAAATCAGAGAACGGCAGGTCATCGGCGATCCCTTTCATTATGCTCATGGAAACGTGGGTGTGGGCATTGACCAGTCCTGGAATTACGATATCGCCTTTGGCGTCGATCTCGATGTCGGCGTCCTCGCGCACATCGCCTATGGCCTGTATTCGATCCTCCTCAATCAGTATGTCACCCCTAAGAACTCGACGGGATCGATCCTGGGTGACTATCAGAGCATTTCGGATGGCGGTGCTCATCTGAACCGGGGAATCCATGCCAATGTTTCGATAAAAAGGCTTTCCCCGCTTTCTATGACCTTAGGGTAAGGTGCAAAGGTCTTTATTTGGAATCGTGATTTTTACTGGTCATCGCTGCATCACGAAGAAATCAACAGAAAGAGGTAGGAACAGTTGACATCGATTACTTTTTTAGGAACTGGCGGAGGCAGGTTCGCCACCATCTATCAGATCAGAAGTACTGGCGGCATATATATCCAGGATGGGGCCAACATACACATAGATCCTGGTCCTGGAGCCCTTGGCAGCATGAAGGACCTCTCCATTGATCCAGCCAAAACGGATGCGATTCTGGTATCCCACTGCCATCCTGATCACTACGTCGATGCCGAGGTCCTTCTGGAGGGGATGGTGATGGGGGGATTCAAGAAGAAGGGATTCCTCGTCGGCAGCCAGACTGTTCTGGAGGGACATGAGAACCTTGGCCCTTGCATCTCGGAATATCACCAATCGCTCCCGGAGAAGGTCATTGTCGTCAGAAAGGGAGATCGGTTCACTGTTGGCAATGTGGATATCGGGGTCACTCCCACTGTTCACAACGATCCCCTGGGAGTTGGATTCCGCTTCGAAACCTCGAATGGAACGATTTCCTATGTCTCGGATACCGAGATCCACGAGGAGGTAGTGGAAGCCCATTGTGGGGCCAGAATCCTCATTCTGAACTTGACCAGACCGCTTGGTTCCAAGGTTCCAAGACACTTGGAAACAGAGGAAGCGGCGGAAATGGTGAAGGTCATCAAGCCGGAAGTAGCTGTGCTGACTCACTTTGGCATGAAGATTGTTCATGACGGCGTGGCATCTCAATCAAGGTTCATCGAACGAGAGTCGGGAGTTAGGACGATCGCGGCTGAGGACCTTATGAAGCTAGGTATTGGTCGTTCAATAAGAATCAGCAACAAAGGGAAGAGAAAGATGGAATAGGTCCCGTTCGAACGTACGACCTTCCTTTATATCATAAAACTTCAAAGACACCCTGGCCTCAAGCATTTACGCCAATTTTCACAACTCTAATATGGACAATTTTTCTGCGGATTTAAGGGCGAAGCTTCGACCAAAAAGTGCACAATTTTTTTATAGTAGTGCATCAATCGTTCAAATCGGTGTCTGGGGTCGGTGGCTCAACTTTCCTCCTAGGCAGCTTTTCTAGAATCCCCACCATCATCGACCTTAGACACCTTAACCCTCCATTTAGTACCTTCATTTTGATATTTTCAGAGAGTTCTGAGCAGAAGAATTAATGATTGTCCCTTGCCTATATGTGCCGGATGTCCCTAGAGGAGCAGGTACTAAAGCGCATCTCACCTGATGAAGAATACAGGCAATTCATTGACGGAGTTGTAGAGCACCTATTGAAGAAGACGAGGTCAGAGGCAGATGAGTTGGGCCTGGAAGTTGAGATCATGCTCGTGGGTTCGGTGGCAAAGGATACATATGTGACCTCGCCGGACATCGACATATTCATGCTTTTCCCTAAACAACTGCCAAGGGAGGAGCTCGAGAAGAAGGGACTTGAACTGGCCAAGAGAGTGATTGATGGACAGGAGAAATACGCCGAACATCCATACGTTCATGGGGAGATCCAGGGACTCGGGGTTGATATTGTCCCCTGTTTCAAATTGGACGATATAACAGAGATGAGATCGTCCGTTGATCGGACCCCTTTCCACCTCGAGTTCGTCAGGAAGAACCTCAAACCGCGGCAGAAGGACGAAGTTCGGCTTCTGAAACAGTTCATGAAAGGGATCGGAGTCTACGGTGCGGAGGCGAAGGTGGAGGGTTTCTCTGGGTACCTAACGGAGTTGCTGATCATCAAATATGGAGATTTCGCATCGGTACTGACTGAGGCGTCTCATTGGACGAGTGGTACAACTCTTTGGTTAGAAAAGAGAGGTAGGACCAAGTTCAAGAGCCACATGGTCTTCTACGATCCAGTCGACCTCAACCGCAATGTGGCCTCTGCCTTATCGATAGACTCATATGCCCTCTTCATCCATGCGTGCAAAGAATACCTGGAGGAGAAGCGAATCGAGTTCTTCTTCCCCAGGGAGAGAGATCCACTGGCAATGCCGGAGATGGAGGATTTGATTGCATCTAGGGGTACTTCCATCGTCATAGTATCATTCGACAGACCGGAGATAATTGACGATAACTTATACCCCCAGATCAGGAAGACTCAAGAAGGTCTCCTGAATCTCTTGAGAGAACGGGACTTCGTGATCATAGACTCCGATTTTCATGCTGGAGATCGCATATCCTTCACATTCGAGCTTCAGGATGATGTGCTTACAAGGTGCCGCAGGCATGTTGGACCTCCAGTTTGGATGGACCATTCTGAGAGATTCCTAGATAAATGGGAGAACAGCGGTCTTAGCCCACCGTTCATAGCCGGGGGAAGATGGATTGTCCTTATAGAGAGGGAGTACTCAAACGCAGTGGATCTTCTTGCCAACGAGGCTGCGAAAGCTGCTCTGGGAAGCGACTTCAAGCAGATGGAGGGGTACAATGTGATCGGAGGCGACGAAGTCTTCATTCCAAGAGCGAAACCAATCCTATCTGCATTGTTGGACAAGAGGATGAATTGGGAGATCTAGTCCCTTAAGGGTTAACGAGGAATGTGCCTTCGATCTGATTGACGTTGCTGGCTGTATCGGTGGCCTTGATCGTGTAGACATAGCTTCCCTGGCTGTATGTAGCATTGTACTCGAATATACTATTGCCAACATCGGTCATATTCACGAATGTCCCAGATTCACCTGCCAGAACAACTTCGATCTGTATGCTATTGAGATTTCCATTGTCCGTCACCTTAGCGGTGATGTTCACGGGATCGCCAGCATGAATGAGAGTGTTCTTGTTCTGTTCCGTGAGCTCTGTCCACACTCCGTCCACCTCAACCCAGATGGCGGGCTCTCCGATAGACGGGTTGGTGTGGTCTGAGAATGGTGGATTCATGAAGAGAATCCAAAGCCCTAGGAACAGCAGGAAGAAAAGGGCGAAGTTCCCGATCATGGTCTTCGTGTCCAGGGATTCCCTTTCGACGCCGGTGAACGGGTAGATGTATCTCAGAAGAATAATGCCCGCAAACAGTATCACGAAACCAAGGACCCAGTGGACAGAGGTGCTAACAAAGTATCCGATGATAGTGAAGATCACGCAAACGCCGACCGTCACTATGAGAGCCCTTGTTCCCTTGATGTCCTTCTTAAGAAAGGCCTTCTCATCGAACTCCGGAGGTACCCATTCATATTCCTCCTCCTTTTCCTCGACCTTTCTCTTCTTCCGAGCCATTGACCCCCTTAACAACAAGTTGTGTATAAATCTTTTTCATAATTTCTGAAAACGGTCAAGTAATTGGCGTTGTATACTGGAGGTAGCAACTGACCTTATTTCAATTTGAAAGTAACTGCGAGAGAGATGGTACATAACAGTTTCAATCATCTCCCCACTGCATGTATTATATGTGTTTGGGAGATTTAGTATGGAAGGTGCACAAATGGCAGAGGAGGGTCTGGAGGACCTGCCCGGTGTTGGGCCCGCGACCGCGGAGAAACTGAAGGATGCTGGTTATGACGACCTCATGGCACTTGCCGTGTCGTCTCCCAAGACCCTTGCCGAGGTCTGCGACATTGGCGAAAGCACGGCCATCAAAATAATTGCCGCAGCCAAGAAGGCCGCAGATGTAGGAGGATTCGAGACCGGCGAGGAGATCATGGAGAGAAGGCAGAGCATCAATAAGCTCACTTCGTGCTCCAAGGCTTTTGACGAACTAATGGGAGGGGGATTCGAGACCCAGTCTATCGTAGAGTTCTTCGGAGAGTTCGGAAGCGGAAAGACACAGATATGCTTCCAGCTTGCGGTGAACGCCACCCTACCTGTAGAGAGGGGAGGACTGGACGGCGAGGTCATTATCATCGATACTGAGAATACCTTCCGACCTGAGAGGATAGTTCAAATGTCTAGGGCTTTGGACATCGACCCCCTTGAGACCCTCCAGAAGATACATGTTGCCAGAGCTTTCAATTCCCATCACCAAACTCTGCTTGTGGATAAGGCTATGGAGCTCGCGAAGGAGAAGGATATCCGCCTCATGGTGGTTGATTCCCTGACTGCACACTTCAGGGCAGAGTATGTGGGGAGGGGTGCATTGGCCGAAAGGCAACAGTGCCTCAATAAGCACATGCATGACCTGCTGCGGTTCTCAGACCTGAATAACTCGGTGATAGCGGTAACGAATCAGGTGTCGGCAAAACCAGACGCTTTCTTTGGAGACCCCACGAGACCGATCGGCGGGCACATAGTAGGACACACCGCCACATTCAGACTCTACCTTAGAAAGAGCAAGGCTGGCAAGCGCATAGTCAGGCTCATCGACTCTCCAAACCTCCCCGAGGCCGAAGCCGTGATAACCGTTTCCGAAGATGGCGTGAGGGACTGAGATCGACCGATACCATGAGAAAGGCCGCTTTCTTGTTTGAGTTGTCCGGTGAGCATCCAACACTGCCCACAGCTGAGGTGCTTTCCACAATAGGAGCCGAGTGCAAAGAGAGTAGAAAAATGATAACCGCCCCCGGCCTGGTCGTCTCTGAATTCGACTCCGCTAGATTCCTCGATATATCCAATCGCCTGGGACTCTCTCACCGAGCAGGCAGGTATTTGGGCTCCTGCAAGCCTGAGGAGGTCATTGAGTTCGCCTCCAAGCTTGTACTGCCTGAGGGATCCATAGCTGTCAGGGCGAGGAATTTTCAAGGGAACATGAAATCCTTGAGTCCCTCTGAACTCTCGAGGAAGGTCGGTGCGGTGCTGGCAAAGGAAAAGAAGGTGGATCTAATCAACCCGGACGTGGGGGTGAGAATGATCATCTCCGATGGGATCCACTTCTTCATCGAAGACCATGTTATAGACAGACCCCAGTTCGAGAAAAGAAAGGTAGGCTTGCGCCCTTTCTTCTCCCCAATATCACTACACCCAAAATTTGCCAGGGCCCTGGTCAATCTGACCGGGGTAAGAAGGGGAGAAAGACTTCTGGATCCTTTCTGCGGAACTGGCGGGATACTAATTGAGGCTTCGTTGATAGGGGTCAAGGCCATCGGTTCCGACATATCTGAGGATATGGTAAGGGGATGTCAGGAGAATATGGAGCACTTCGGAGCCGAATTTGAACGATTGGAAAGGCGCGATGTGGGTGATATACATGAGATATTTGGGGAGGTGGATTCCATTGCCACCGATCCGCCCTACGGAAGATCAACAACGACCATGAGGGAGGACATCGAAGATCTTTACCTCAGGATGATGGATTCCTTCGTCAAGACCCTGACTCCATCTGGTGGGTTGGGACTGGTGCTCCCCAGGATTTGCGCGAACTACCCTCCCGCGCTAATGCTGGAGGAGAGTCACGTGCAAAGGGTACATAGGTCGCTGACCCGGCATTACTGCATATTCAAGCGAGGACCTCAATCGTGAAGAATTCCTGTTTGGATGTATCCTTCGTCTGGGATTCAAGGATGAGCGTGCGATTCGAAGGTGTAGCGTCAATGGACACATCGATGCGTAAAGTTACGTTAGTATTGCCCTGATATGGGAGAATGAAGTTCAAGGCATTCGTGGCATTCTCAGCAGTTCCGTTGCTGAGGTAAATTACCGCACCCCAACCCGAGGGAACCTGTACCACGCTCATTGTGACGTTGATATCGGTGTTCCCAGTGTTGTTCACTCCCATGTAGAAGTAGACATTGTCACCGGGATATGCGGTGGTGTTGTTTGCACCATGCACGGAGATGTCGACCTGATAGTTGGGCACGATCGTGAACATAGGTAATGGTACGAAGGTAATCAGTATGATAGCCAAGGCAACCGCCCCCACCACCTGACGCTTGAGCCCGATCTTCGAGATGTCGTTTAGAGGCGCGGGATGCCTCAATCCCAAGAAGATTATTATGATGGCGAAGAAGAGCCAACCGGGGAAGACAAGACCCATGATGAACAGCGCTCCGATGGTAACATAGCTCAGGTACCTGGCATTGTCACCCAGAAGTGCCCTGGCGATGTGCCCTCCATCGAGCTGTCCTGAGGGGAGCAGATTTATCGCTGTTACCAGGAAGCCTACCCAAGCAGCGAAACCGGTGGGGTGGAGCGCCACATTGTCCGGTATGTGAATGAAATAGGTGAATAGCTCGAACAAAGGAGGGATAGATAGACCAATGGCTCCCAGGTCCCCAATCCCGCCTATGTGCACGTCACCCTGGGCGGTGAGATAGAGGCCGACAATGGTTACGGGTATGGTGACTATAAGACCGGCAAGCGGTCCTGCAACGCCAATGTCCAGGAGGGCTTTCCGGCTAGGCATTGGATCCCTCATGGATATGAACGCCCCGAATGTTCCCAGTGGTGGGACCGATGGAATGAAGAATGGTAGGGACGCATCCACCCCATGGCGCTTGGACATGAGGTAGTGAGCCAGCTCGTGGATTCCAAGGATCGTCAGGAGCGGTAGGGCGAAGAACAATGCCCCCCATGCAAAGGTGCCGAGATCGAAGAGCTCGACCTTCTGGTAATCGGACCACAGGAAGGCCCCAGCGAACACCGTGGAGGCGATCGTTGCGAACAGCATGATCCAGTTCACCCATATGCCCCTGGTTTTCATTTCCGGGCGTTTGACTATCTGGATGATGTACTCCCCTGTCGTGCGATTAAGGGCCGGGATGTACTTCTTGACCCCGAGCTCTTTCCTCATCTTCTCGAAATCGCTGTCGAGAGTCTCCATGACCGGTGATACGTAGAGAGTCATGGAATCGAAGCTTACCTTGACGTCGTAGATGGGGAAGTACTTCCCAACGACGCTCTTGATAGCCTCGATCTCCTGTACATCACCGGGCTGGGTCATGCACGCCCCTATTGACCGTCTGTACTCTTAATGATTATGAATAAATTCTGGTCTTCGATGCGTAAAAGGTAATAGGGAACAGGTGAATCTGCGGATGTGAATCCATACGTCCAGCTATTCCGCATCGGAAACTGCATTATGGGTGTCGTGGGACTCATTCTAGGGGCTTTCATAGCCGAGGGTTTCCTTATTGTCGAACACGCAACAGAACTGTTACTGACATCCATAGTGGTCTTCACATTTGTGGCTGGAGGGAACTCGCTCAACGACTATACTGATAGAGAGGTAGATAAGAGGGCTCATCCCAAGCGTCCGATTCCATCTGGCCGGATCTCTCCCCGATCCGCTTTGACAATCTCCGCTGTCATGTTCACGATATCGTTCATATTCTCTCTTCCACTGGACTGGATCTCCATACTGATCGTTGTGTCAGCCATAGCGGTAATGATACTTTACGAGACATGGAGTAAGAGAGCGGGTCTTGCAGGTAATCTCTCAATATCATGGCTGACGGGTGCCCTCTTCCTATTGGGCGGATCGGTCGTCGGAAGCCCGGAAAAGACAGTGATATTCGCTTCGATGGCCTTCCTAGCTACGTTTGGAAGAGAGATCGTTAAAGACATCGAGGATATGGAAGCGGATTTCGACAGAAGGACCCTGCCCAAGCGGATAGGCAAGAAGTGGGCAGGGGTATTGGGCAGTCTGGCCTTTTTGGTGGCCGTTGTCTTAAGCTTTGAGCCTTTCATTTCGGGATATCTTAGCACTGGGTATCTTATGTTCGTGGTAATAGCAGATGCAATCTTTATATACTGCTCCATAGTTCATTTCCGGAACCCAACCAAGGGGCAAACGTGGGCCAAGTATGGAATGCTTGTCGCCCTATTTGCATTCCTCATCGGGAAGCTGCATGTGATCTTCACTGAGGGATTCGCATGAGAGTCAAGGAATACATCATGGACAGTATGGCCAAGGGCGCTCTTCATATGACGCTTATTGACCCCGCAAGCCAATCACCAGAGAAATCAGGAGAAATCGCTAGAATCGCCGAGGATGTAGGAACCGATGCCATCATGGTTGGAGGATCCACCGGGGTGACTCAGGAAAACCTGGACAAGACAATTTTATCCATCAAGGAGAAGGTCGCCATCCCGGTCATATACTTCCCCTCAGGCGCCCACGCCATCTCTCCTTACGCCGACGCAATTTACTTCATGAGCATTCTCAACAGCCGCAACATCAGGAATGTGATAAGGGAGCAGGTGATCGGCGCGCCAATCGTCAAGAAACTTGGCTTGGAACCCATCTCCATGGGTTATATTATTATAGAACCGGGCATGAAAGTAGGTGAAGTTGGGGATGCAGAGCTCATCCAAAGGAATGATTCCAAGTCAGCGGTCGCCTATGGGCTTGCGGCAGAATACCTTGGAATGGACCTTGTATATCTGGAGGCGGGAAGCGGGGCTCCCGAGCCAGTCCCAACGGAGATGATCACCGCAATGAGAGCTCAATTGTCAGTCCCGTTGGTGGTGGGCGGGGGCATAAGGCATCATACGACCGCTTCTGCGGTTAGGAAAGCGGGTGCGAACATAGTGGTTACCGGGACAGTCGTAGAGAATGGGGATTTCAGGAAGTCCCTGGAGAGTATAGTGAAGGCCGTCAAGAGCTGAAGCCCTCAATATCCATAGATCCTTGTTTCAGATCATCTTCACCAGCATCTCATGGATCCTGGTGTCAGAACATAGTTCCGGATGAAAAGATAGTCCAAGAAGGTTGTCCTGCCGGGACATGACCATCCTGCCATTGTAGAATGAACAAGGTTCGCAACGACCCCAGACACTCTCGATCGCTGGAGCCCTTATGAATACCGCTGGGAAAGGACTGTCCAGCCCCTTCACGTCCAATAGGGCTTCGAATGACTCCCTCTGCCTGCCGAAGGCATTCCTTGTGACCGACATATCCATCAAGCCGAGGAGCTGTGTACCGGTCTTTTCCACCTGTTCATCCCCCTCCTTCGAAAGAAGGACGCACCCAGCACATGTGCCCATTATCGGCACTCCGGATCCACCCATCTCCACCAGTTCATCGAAGAGCTCGAAACGTTTCAGCAGCTTCGATATTGTGGTGCTCTCTCCCCCGGGGAGTACGACGCATTCCACACCCTTCAGGTCCGCTTTCCTACGGATGGTTTTTACTTCGCCCCTCAACCCGAGGACGGAGAAGGCTCGGTTGAAAGCATCGATGTGCTCCGGGAAAGCTCCCTGGACAGAGATGACTCCTGCCTTCATTGGACAACTGCAAAAGTAAACGCCATGAAGAACTTTTCGATGGTAAGTAGAAATGTATCACATTCAATCGTACATCTCGCGCTTGTCCACGATGAACTGTGATTTGGGCACATACTCCTCGCTTCCGGGCTCGATCATCTCCACAACTGGCGTTTCAAGAAGATCATTCTCCAACCCGGATTGAATCTCGTCCAAGGCAAGGATCGCTTCTTCTATCGAACGCTTTCCTTCCTCCAGGTCGCCCAAGAACTCGATCCTGAATGTCAACCGATCTCGGAAATTGGCTTTCTCTATTACCGTCTGGTATCCCACCACACCGGAGACACTAAGAATAGCCTCATCGAACAGCAGAGGGTACACCTTCTCCCCGAATCCTATCTTGGTCTGCATGTCCCTTCTACCCTGGACCTTTCCGATCTTCGCGATGGTCTCGAAACCACAATCGCATGAGGGTGGAATGAAGCAGGAGATATCGTAGGTCCTGTAGCGTATGAGAGGGGTCGCCTGAGCGTTGAGGCTCGTGAAAAGCAATTCGCCCTCCTCTCGAGGAGCACAGTGATCCCCTGAGTCTGGATTCACGATCTCGAACAGTAGATCGGCCTCGTTCACGTGAAGACCGTCCTGGACTACACATTCAATTGCGTTTGCAAGACCCATTTCTGTCATTCCGTACTGGCTGAGCGCCTTACACCCCCAAGCTTCCTCGATCTCCCGCCTCATGCCCTCTGGCAGCGGCTCGGCCGAAAGAATGATGGATTTGATACCCATGGAACGAAGATCATACTTGTCCTTGGCCAGCATGGTGATCCTATAGATGAATGAGGTGAGGCCTATCAGCATGGTCGTCCCATTCTCTCTCATCGTGCGCATCTGCTCGTCGACGTCGACCATGCTGGCTATTACGGATTTAAAGCCTGCGATCTTGCATGCGGAGTCCAGCATGTATCCCGGGTCCCATGATGCGATAGTCGGAAACATAATCTGGAGAGTATCCTTCTCGGTCATCCCAAAGGTCTTGAGGGCGGCTGAGATGGCGTCTATTATCCTCAGCAGATCGTCCCGTGAGAAGAATATCCTCTTCCTCTGGCCTGTGGTCCCGGTCGTTGTGAATGGTCTGGCCACCTTCCCCTGCGGTATGCACAGAAAGTAGAAGGGCTGCTCGGCAAGATCCTTGGGCTCCGTCATAGGTATCTTCTTGAGGTCCTCGAAGGTCCTGATCTCCTGGGGATCGATACCAGTCTCCTTCAGCATGTGGCCGTAGTAGAAGCTGTTATTCCTCACGTATTCCAATTGCTTTCTTAATCGATGGAGCTGGTACTGTTCCAGGTCATTCCGGGTGACCCTATCCAGCTTCTTCTTGCCCAGAGCTTTGCGAAACTCAGAAGAGGAATTGAACTCCTTGATGACCTGCTGATGAATCCATTCTTCAAGTGGGTTCTCTGATTCGCCGATCTTGCGGGAATCAAGCTTTCTCCTCGCGACCGCGATCTTGAGCTTCTTGATGGGTTGCAACTCTTGTCTGAAGGTTGCCCTGCTCTATATTATTTTTCAAAATT
>DATKXF010000126.1:0-3861 GCA_035529155.1 Methanomassiliicoccales archaeon
GATTGCGGAGGGAAACCCGCCAAGATAGTCACGGAGATGAAGTACAGGAAGCTCTACAAGAAGGCTTTCTCCCTCAATACCTCGGAACTCGAAGACGGCCAGCTGGAGAGGCTGCTCCCTCTTGCCGACTATCAGAAGAGAAAAGCCAAGGAAGCCGAGATAGCCGATAGGGCAGGCGTGGATATATCGGACGTTATACTGGATGTCCCTTCCAAGGAGTTGATGCTTTCCGAGCCCAGGATAGGAAAGACAGATGTGCCGATCCTGGCCAACGGTCGGGTCAAACCCCTCTCCAAGTACAGCCCTCTGGCGAGGGCACTGCAATATCGCAGCGTGTACGACTGGGCGGTGATGGTATCCTGCCCCAAACCACTGGTGGAGACCGTGGCCAAGGCGGCCAACAAGGTACTTTTTTCTTGATCAGCCCTTCATGACCCCGATGGGGGAGAGCCTCACCACTGGCCTGGCCAGTCCTGCGCCTTCCACCACCCTGATGACATGGTCAATATCCTTGTAAGCACCAGGAGCCTCCTCCAGAATCCCTTCCTTAGTCACTGAACGGACGTAGATTCCCTTGTCCTCGAGATCCTTCCTTATCTCCTTGATGTTGTACTTACGGGTGGCTGCACCCCTGGACATGATCCGCCCCGCGCCATGACATGTCGACCCGAATGATTCCTCCATTGCCTTCTGGGTGCCCACCAGCACATAGGATCCGGTGCCCATGTCTCCCGGGATAATGACCGGTTGACCAACGGCAGAGTATTTGGCGGGGACCTCATCATGTCCGGCCGGGAATGCCCTGGTGGCTCCCTTTCGGTGAACGAAGACCTCGCGTTTTTCTCGCTCAACAATGTGCTTCTCCTTCTTGGCGATGTTGTGTGCCACATCATACACGAGTCTCATGCCCAACTCTTCGGGAGGCTGTCTGAACATCTCTTGGAATGAATCGCGGACCCAATGAAGAATCATTTGACGGTTGGCCCAGGCGAAGTTTGCCCCACAGGCCATAGCCTTGAAGTAATCTCGACCGTCGTCGGAGGTGACCGGTGCGCATGCCAGCTGCCTATCGGGCAGGCTGATGTTACGCTGCATTACCGAGCGCTCCATGACTTTGAGGTAGTCAGTGGCTATCTGGTGCCCGCAGCCCCTGGAGCCGCAGTGGATGGTGACCGTAACCTGCCCCTCACCCTCGATTCCGAAGGCTTTGGCAGCCTTCTCGTCGAATATCCTATCCACCCTGTCTATCTCGAGAAAATGGTTACCCGATCCGAGGGAACCGACCTGGGGGATCCCTCGCTTCTTTGCCCTGTCGCTGACCTTTGAGGCATCGGCATCCTTCATCCTGCCGCCTTCCTCGGTGGCCTCCAGATCCTCGGGCCAGCCGTATCCGTTTGCCACTGCCCATTCTGACCCCATCTCGAGAATGTCGTTGATCTGGCTGGCAGCGACATCGGTGACGCCCTTGGAACCAAGACCAGCGGGTATGTTCTTGAGCAGAATCGCGATCAGCTCCTTTACCTTGGGACGGACATCTTTGTCCCATAGATCGGTCCTGATGAGCCTGACACCGCAATTGATGTCGAAGCCGATTCCACCAGGGGAGATGACCCCTTCCTCAGAGTCCATTGCCGCAACACCACCAATGGGGAATCCATATCCCCAGTGGATGTCCGGCATCGCCAAGGATTTTCCCACGATCCCAGGGAGGCAGGCTACATTGGCCGCCTGCTCCGGGGCGTTGTCCCTCAATATAGATGGAATCATATCGTCGTCTGCGAAGATCACTGCATCTGTGTTCATGCACCTCTTGTAATTCTGAGGGATCCTCCAGCGGAAATCGTCGATCTTTTCGATAGGGCCGTCCCATACCATGTTCATTCCCAAAAGGTCAATGTTTGGTATTGCATATTAATCCTTTCCAGCGATGAATCCTATCATAATTGATGTTCTGCTCGCACCATTTTAAATCCAGTAAGTACTAGCTCGGCTTGATGAACGGGGCTGTGCTATTCTACTCTGTTACCACCATCTCGGTGGGCTTCCTACAGCTTGCCCTGGGCTCATATGTTCTCGTTAAGAATCCCAGGTTCAGCTTGGCCCAAGCGTTCTTCGCTACCATGCTTATGGGCTTCCACGTTGAGATATTCTTCTTCCTGCTTGCGGGAACCGCAGATGCATCGATAGCCCGCTATTGGGGCATGCTTGCCATCTTCTTCTTCACTCTGATGTTGGGAGGTTATCTGTTCCTCTCATCACAGTTGCCCTTTGAGAATTTTAACAGTCCACTCTGGAAGTATAGGTTCCAGTATGGAGCGATCATCGTATTGATCGGAATTCTTGGTGCTTATCTGGTTGATGATGTGATTTCGAGATCGCTTGGTTACTGGGTCATCGAGTCGCAAGCTATGCTATTCCTGATGACGATCTCCTTCTCCCTTGCTCTCCTCAGCGTGCAATTGCTACATAGGACCTACACCTTGGCTACGAATCCAGACGCACGCCAGCAATGCGTCCTTCTGGCATTTGGAATATTCTTCCCCATTCTTTACACGGGCATATTGCAGGTGTTAGAGCCCGTCCTTCCAGGGGCGTTGGTCCTGGGGGGGTTGGCCTATCTCGTGACCATCCTCGTCTTCACCTTTGGCATACTGAAGTTCAAGATGTTCATAATTAACCCTGTGGTGGAGAATGGTATCTTAGCTGAGCCACCAGATGATACGATGCCGCAAGTGTTCAGGCTTCCTCCCTGCCTGCTAGTGGAGGAAAAGAGACCGGAATGCTCCTACGATCTCTTCATCAGAGAGCTGTCCGAGGGATCGCAGGGTCTGGTGATATCCAGGTCGCATCCCGATTCCATTCGGGAGAAGTACAGGCTCGAAAGGACACCGATTATCTGGTTGGCGAACCAGCCTGGTCAGGATAGGGTCGAGCCTGGGAGTCTATCCATACTCGAGAATATGATCAGCGATTTCGTGAGAAAGAGTGAAAAGGCAGTGGTCATGATTGACGGAATAGAGTTCCTGATATCCAATAATAAGTTAGACAAGGTCTTGAAGATGCTGTATTCCATATCCGACGACATCACCATGGGTAACGCTAGGTTGATTCTTCCGATCGATCCGAACGTCATGAGCGAATCGGAGATCGCACTTTTTGAGAGGGAGTTCGAGGTTCTGAGGCTGTGATCTCCCCCTCCCGATTATCAAACTTGTGAGAATGCACTGCCAAATTTAAAGTAATGTCTTTCCTTCAGAGTTGAGAAGAATATGTTCGGAGAAATACTGGAAGGAGGTCAGATATGGTCCTTAGTCTCCATAGCCGCCGGGGGTTCGGCATTCCTACTCGGGCTCTTCGTTTGCAGGAAAAACCCGTTTATGAGGATATCCGTATTCTTCTTCCAGCTCATGATCATCGCGCTTTTCCTTGGCATCCTGGATTTCTCACTCATGAATGCATGGGGGGAGGAATCTGCAAGGCTGATCGCCAGGGCCATCTTCTTCTTGATGGTGGTGATGTTCTCAGGTTATCTCTATATAGCGTCATCTTTCCCATTTGGGAGCGCCTCAAGCTGGTTTCACACCCATGTCAGGCAATATTGGGCGATCGTGTTGGTACTGGCCCTAATTCCTGCATTGACCATCGATGAGATGTTAAAGACCAGATTTGGCTGGGGAGTTCCAAATTCACTCAGCATGTATCTTCTGATCGCCATAGTGTCCCTTCTAACGATAATATCTATTATCATTCTGGTACGAACGACCAGGTCCTCAGACAACCACGAGCTGAAATGGCAGTGCTTTCTGATGGCGCTCGCAGTCATGGCCCCATTGATATATGGTATGGGGCAGGAGCTGCTAA
>DATKXF010000127.1:0-10683 GCA_035529155.1 Methanomassiliicoccales archaeon
TCCGTATGCCTTTACCAGAATGTCGGCAGTATGGTCGAGAAGCTCGAATCTCATCGTCCTAAGATTGCTTGGCGGGATAAAAACTGTTGCGCAGCGGTTCGAAATTCGAATTTTCCAGGTAATCAATGTTTAAAAGCCCCCTTGGAACACTCTGATTTTCAATAGTGTTATATTTACGTTCTATATTCTCTCGGTACAATGCGAATCCTTGTCATCGGGTGCGGCTCCATCGGCACGCAGATAGCAAGGGCCGTTGACGAGATGGATGAGTTCGACAAGGTGTACATCACTGATCAGAGCCACATGTGCGCTGTCCACCTTGAGAGGGCCCTTCGGAACGTGAAGTACGTCGAGCACGACGACGAGACGATGGACGAACTTGCCAAAGAGCTTGACCTGGTGGTCGAGGCAGCCAGCCAGACGGCGGCGAGACATTACGCCCCGTTCTTCCTGGAGCGTGGTGTCGACACCATGGTCATGAGCGTGGGGGCCTTTGCTGACGATGAACTCAGGGATAGATGCTTTTCCCTTTCCAAGGAGAAGAACGCAAGGCTCTACGTTCCGTCAGGAGCGGTGTGCGGAACGGATGGACTTAGAGCGGCCTCGGTCGGCCGTATCGATGAGGTCACGCTCATTACCAGGAAGGGCAGGAGGGGCATGTGCGAAGAGTCCAAACTCAAGGAGAGGGGGGTCTCGATGGAGTCTCTTGCTGAGCCCTGCATAATCTTCGAGGGAACGGCGAGAGAGGCCGCTCTAACCTTTCCCAGGAACATGAATGTTTCGGGTACTCTCGCCCTCCTGGGCGTGGGATTCGACGATACCAAGGTGCAGATAATATGCGATCCGAATATTGAGAGCAATCAGCATACAGTGATCGTGAAGGGGGAATTCGGTGAGCTGAGGGCGGAGACCATGAACGTTCCTTCTCCAAAGACCCCGTCCACGAGCTTCCTTGCCGCACTTTCCGCAGTGGCGGCTATCAGGCGTATCGCATCCAATATTTGGATAGGTATCTGAACCCCCTCCTTACTGTTATATCCGAGATAATGCCTTTCTCGCCTAGTGATCCGATGAAGAGCAGGATAGAGCGAATTTTCCAGCAGTTGGACGATGAGATCGATGCGGTCATTTTCATGAACGCCACCGAACCCAACATCGATCTCTCATTCTTCTACGTCACGGGGGCGGAGTCAGGGATCTTCGAGGGTTGCTCAGCCATACTCTGGCCTGATGGTAGCATGGAGCTGATAGTCAGTGAGCTGGAGGAGACGAGCTCCCGGAAGGTGGACGCAGAGATCAAGACTTTCAGATCCAATGAACAGAGGGCCGAGTTCTTGAAAGAGTCTCTGAAGGGCGTGAAGATGCTCGGAATCAACGGTGCCGCTCTTACATACGGTAATCTCAAGAAGCTCAAGGAAGCCGTGCCCGATTTCACCGAGGTGGATGTGAGCAAGTCCGTAGAAATGGTCAGGCTGATAAAGGACACGGAAGAGGTCGAGCGCATCAGGAAGGCCTGTAGGATCGCCTCAAGAGTGGCGGATGACATTCCTAATTTTCTCAAAGAGGGCATGCGCGAGAACGAGGTTGGTGCCGAGATATCGTATCGTATACAGAGACTTGGTGCCAGCGGTCCAAGCTTCGATATCATTGCCGCGTTCGGGGAGAACTCGGCGGAACCCCATTATCTGGCGGGGGATCGTCTTCTTGACAGAGGGGAGCCTGCCCTCTTTGATTTTGGAGCCCTCTATCGCAAGTACTGCTCCGACATCACGCGTACGTTCTTCGCCAGGGAGGTCAGCGAAAGGCAGGAGAGAATCTATGAGCTGGTGAGGGAGGCCAACGAGCTGGCTCTTACCAAGATACGGGCCGGGATCCCAGCGAAGGAAGTGGATGCCGCGGCCCGCGAGTTGATCGATTCCACTGAGTTCAAAGGAAGGTTCATCCATTCCCTGGGGCACGGGATCGGACTTTCTGTCCATGACGGCGGAAGCATGAGCCCCGTTACCGATATCATGCTTAAAGAGAACATGATCCTCACCGTGGAGCCCGGAATATACATACCCGGTTTCGGTGGAGTCAGGATAGAGGACGATGTGAGGGTCACCAAGGAGGGTTGCGAGGTTCTCACCAACGCCTCCAAGGAGCTCATGGTGATATAATGAGGGATATTCTGCATGAGGCAATGGAACGGATGACCGCTAATGGTGCGGAATTTTGCGATGCCAGGTTCCAGCAGCTGAGCATGCTTTCGGTGAAGGTAGTGGATGGCGGAGTCCGGTCTATCAAGGACGATTCAATGAACGGGGTGTGCTTCCGCTCCAGGATACGAGGATCCTGGGGATACTCTTCCACGGTCTCCTTGGACAAGGAATCGCTTCTCGAAGCATGTCTGGAGGCTCCCAGGAACGCTGGTAGAGGAACCGCTCCCGGTGATCCGCTACCCGAATACAGGTTCGACACCGGGACGGTGAAGGCCAAGGTGAGGAACTATCCCGCAGATATAGCACTCGAGGAGAAGCTGGCCGATCTGATGGAACTCGATAAGGCACAGAGGATCGAGGCCAGGATAGTGAACACCAATTCGGAGTACGACGAGGGATTGAAGCGGAACATACTCGTCAATTCCATGGGAGCGGACCTCGAGTGGGAGGAGATCCGGACCAGGGTAATTGCCATGACCGTCGCATCCGACGGCGACAGGACCGAGTTCTACTACGACATCCACGATGGAACCAAGGGTTACGAGCTCGTGAACGAGCTGGACCTGAACGAGATCGGCGATAAATGCGCAAAGGAGGCCATAGCCATGCTGTCAGCCTTGAAGCCACCCTCGGGCCTCTTGACCTGCATCAGCGATCCAGGGATCACTGGGACTTTAGCACACGAGGTGATCGGTCACGCCGCGGAAGCGGACGAGGTGGTAAAGAATAGATCATTCCTCACTGGCGTCGTAGGAAAAAGGGTGGCTTCGGATCTGATAACCATGGTGGACGACGGTACTGTTCCAGGGGTAAGAGGGACTATTCCCTACGACGACGAGGGAATCCGAGGATCCCATACAGTGCTGATAGAGAATGGAATATACAAGGGGTACATGCACTCGCTGGAGACCGCGGCCATGATGAACGAGGCTCCCACCGGGAACGGGCGCGCCGAGGATTATTCAAGGAGGGTCTGGGTTAGAATGACCAACACCTACTTCGAGCCTGGAGACTGGACGCTGGAGGAGATGGTGGAGGACATAGATTTTGGCGTGGTCACGGACAAGACCATAAGCGGGATGGAGGATCCGGTGGGCGGCGGGTTCGAGGCACAGGCCCTGAGAGGCTACCTGATCGAGAGAGGCAAGATCTCTGGAATGATCAGATCCTTCGCTCTCATCGGGGACGCGCTGGAGATTTTGAAGACAACGGATGCCGTAGGGAAGGATTTCAAGCTAGACGGTGGAAGCTGCGGGAAGGGAATAGAGGACTGGGCCCCGGTCTCCACTGGAGGAGCGTACTGCAGGTCCAAGATCATGGTGGGGGGTGGCTGAATGCACCTCAACGACATGGTGGACAGAGTCCTGAGCAGGGCTCTTTCACACGGGGCGGAGCAGGCGGAAGTATTCACTATCAAGAGCAGGACCCTTTCCCTCTATGTTGAGGATTCCAGGGTGAAGAACCTGGAGGAGAAGTTCGATGTTGGCATCTCGGTAAAAGTTGCTGATGGCAAGAAGCTTGGCGAGGCCTCATCTACCATAGCCTCGCCTGAGCAGGTGGATGCGTGCACTGATTCGGCGGTGAAAGCGGCCAGGGTCTCTGAGCCCGACTCCTTCTTCCAAGGCTTTGGCCTGGGCGGCGAACCTATGATAAGCAAGCCCCTTGTATGGAACGAGGCGGTCGCACACCTTGACGCCGATAAGTTATCATTGAAGGGGGCGGAGATCGTCGATGCGTGCAAGGGAGTTGGGGATGTCAAGATACCAAGGGGTCTTATCCGGACCGCCAGTATCGAGACCGAGATAGGGAATTCCAACGGCATGAGCACTATTCACAAGAGCACGATGGTCTATCTCCACTTCACATCAATGACATCTTCGGGGATTGCGGGTGAAGGCGAGGAGTCATTCTTCTCGACAAGACTGGATATGGACACCTCTGCGATAGGGGCCTCGCTTGCCCGGGGAGCCATGAATTCCGCCAGGGCCGTGACCTTTAAGGGACGAAGCGATGCTCCTGTTTTCATTCCAGCACCACATCTTGCTGAGATGTTCAATACTTCGGTCGGTTTCTCGATCGATTCGGAGAATGTCAACAGGATGAGGAGCGCCTGGGTCGGCAAGGTTG
Organism: Methanomassiliicoccales archaeon; assembly: GCA_035529155.1. GTDB lineage: Archaea > Thermoplasmatota > Thermoplasmata > Methanomassiliicoccales > JAAEEP01 > JAAEEP01. The sequence continues at coordinate 4,329 of DATKXF010000127.1, forward strand.
GAAAGGAGGTTGCCTCCCCAAACATCTCGATCGTGGACGACCCCACCGATCCCAGAGGTATCCTATCCGCTACGCATGACGACGAGGGAACGCCCACCAGCAAGAGGTCCATCGTTGAGGATGGTGTTTTGAAGTCGATACTATTCGATGGATACAATGCCTCGATGGCCGGAGTAAGATCCACCGGAAATGGTCTTAGGAGAACCGCTCGGGACTCCCAGAGCCTCTACCAGTTGCCTGTGCATGTCTCTCCTATCAATATGGTGGTTCGACCAGGATCCAAGGATAGGGATGAACTCATATCCTCATTCGACAGAGCGATACTGATCGAGAGGTTCGCCTGGCCCGAGGTCAATCCCATAACAGGAGCGATAGGGCTGGAGGTTAGATGTGCCCATATCATGAAGAAGGGAGAAATCGTCGAAACGGTGAAGCACGCGCTTCTCACCGGCAACTTCTTCGAATCTCTCAAGAAAGTAGTGGGTATAGCTAACGATCATAAGGTCCAGGGATCATGGATAGTGCCCACCATGGGGTTCGATGGCATGGAGTTGGTGGGGACCCCCTAGGTCCCGATAGACGATGATCAACCTTTAATCAGGCTAACTCTGATCCTATCCCCAACTTTCTTCAGCTCCTTAGCATCCCCTAAGACCATTCCCACAGGGGAGACATCGCTGACGGCTGTAGGTGTTCCGTCGGCACTAACTGGCGTGGGACCGAAGAAGAAGCAGAGCGCGCTTCCGTTCGGCCAAAAGGCTACCTCTCCTATCTTCATTAGCGTCCTGCCGTTCTCGATGGGCATTTCCACTGGAATTTCGAAGTAGATCTCCTCACCCCAGACGTTGACATAGGCCTCGAAGGGCAGCGCAAGCCAGATGGCGTTGGCGGTATCCGAGTCGTTCAGATCTATCTCGAACACCTGATTCTGGGTCCTCATAACTATCCTCTTCATGACATTTCCTTCCTTGAAAATGTGATTACAGGCTATATGAATAAGAATTGAGAGGTAAATGGTTTAGGAGGGAGTTGATTACTCCTTCGGATCGCCCATCTCGAAGAGTGTGCGCAGCTCCCTGCCAACTACCTCGATCTGGCGGTCGTACTCTTCCTGGTACATCCCCTTCATCCGCTTGATCCCGGTCTTCCAGTCCGCTATCCACTCATCCGAGAACTTACCGGAGAGGATGTTGTCCAGCATCTCCTGCATGCCCTTCTTGACCCTCTCATCGATGATCATGCCTCTCTGGGACAGGCCGCCGAATTCCGCAGTGTTGGAAACGTTGTCCCACATGCCGGTGAGACCTCCCGCGTAGATGAGGTCCACGATGAGCTTCAGTTCGTTGAGGACCTCGAAGTATGCGATCTCTGGCTGGTACCCGTTCTCGACCAGCACCTCGAAACCAGCGATGATCAGCCCAGTGACGCCGCCGCATAGAACCGCCTGCTCGCCGAAGAGATCGGAGGTGACCTCCTCATGGAAGGTGGTCTCCAGCACGCCGGGCTTGGTGGCCCCGATCCCTTTCGCAATGGCCAGAGCGACATCCTTGGCCTGGCCGGAGACGTCCCTCTCGACCGCGATGAGCGCGGGAACGCCAAAGCCCTGAAGGAAGACCTCCCTCTCTCTCTTTCCCGGTGACTTGGGGGCCATCATGATGACGTCCACACCCTCGGGAGGCACAATCTGATTGTAGATGATGCTGAACCCGTGTGCGAAGTCCAGTGTACAACCGGGCTTGAGGAATGGTTCGATCTGTTCATCATACACAATTTTCTGGACCTCGTCAGGAACCAGGATCATGACAATATCCGCGCCCTTCACCGCATCGGGTATCTCGGCAACGGCTATTCCCTCCTCTTGGGCTTTCTTCCAGGATGCTCCATCCTTCCTTACACCCACAACCACATCGCAGCCGCTGTCTCTCAGACAGAGGGACTGGGCCCTGCCCTGGCTGCCATAACCAATCACTGCAATCTTCTTGCCGTCCAGGACCGAAAGATCAACGTCGGCCTCATGATACACTTTTACCATACTCTCACCTTTAAATTGAATCTTATCACGCTAAAGACAGATGCGTATAAAGAATATTCGCATTCCGTGGTCCCCTAAAATGAAAGCGTGCCTTTCTCCTTGGCGCTCTTGATGATATCGAAGGTGTGCCCGTTCTGGGGAACCGCCTCCCAATTGCAGGCAACCCTCTCGTTCAGGTACTCGGCCGAAAGCACATCGGGTATGGCCTTCAAGGCGTAGAGGGTCTTCCCCTTTCCGGGAAGGTTGGTAATGCCCAGCAGCATTATCACCCTGCCCTCCTTCTTGCCTATGATGGCCGTTTCTACATTGATCTTCCGCCGCACCAGCTCGATGAACACCCTCTGGCACAGGCCCTGCGAATCCCTACCTACCAATTGGACGATTTCCATCTGCATCTCCCCTGTATGACCTGATCAGCTCCCGCTCCAGCGGGGACCATCGGGAGGACATCCTCCTCTGGATCCGTAATAACATCAACCAGGAACGGGACGTCCGATTTCAATCCTCGTTCCAGCGCTTCCTTCAGCTCCGAAGGTCTCTCCACCTTGACGCCCTCGGCACCGAACCCCTCGGCCAGTTTAACGAAGTTTGGGTTATTCCTTAGCTCGGTGCCCGAGTATCGCTTATCGTTGAAGAGCTTCTGCCACTGCTTCACCATGCCGAGCCAGCCATTGTTCATTATTACCACCATCACGGGTAGATCCTCCGAGACAGCTGTGGCGAATTCCTGGATGACCATCTGGATGCTCCCATCGCCGGCTATGTCAACCACAGGGCGATCAGGATAGGCGACCTTCACTCCCAGCGCAGCCGGGAAGCCGAATCCCATGGTGCCAAAACCCCCGGACGATATGAACTGTCTTGGGCTCTTGACCCTGAAGAGGTGAGCGGCCCACATCTGGTTCTGACCCACCTCGGTGGTGACCATCGCATTCTCCGGTATCAGCTCGTTAAGATCGTGTATGATCTTCTGGGGCTTGATCGGCATCTCTGTCAGGTCAATGTTGCAGTCGCAGAAGTCCCTCATCTCCTTTATCCTCTGAGACCAGGGCGTCTCGCCCCTGGAAGCTCCGAGACCCTGTATTATGGCGTTGAGTGCTTTCTTGGCATCTCCCACAAGTCGAACCTCGGTCTGGGGACTCTTCCCCGCCTCGCCTGGATCGATGTCAACGTGGACGATCTTCGTCTCACCCTGTAGGTAGTTCTTGCCGGTGCTCCGGTCTGAGAATCTGGTGCCTACGGCGAGGAGAACATCGCACTCCATGTAAGCCCTTCTGGGACACTCTCTTCCGTGCATGCCGATAAGCCCTAGAGCCAGCGGGTGGGTCTCAGGAACCACGCTCTTGCCCATCAGCGTGGTCGTTATGGGAGCCATGAGGGTCTCCGCCAACTTCACGATCTCCTGATGTGCTCCTGCCCATACGCATCCGCCACCAACCATGATGAGTGGGCGCTCGGCACTCTTCAGGAGCTTGATGGCCTGAGGCAACTCCGAAAGATCCTCGGGGTGGGGGTCAACCGGATACTTCATCCTCATGAGCTCGTCTGGCACTTCCCCCTGCATGGCGTCCATGGGGAGGTCGATGTGAACCGGCCCGTACCTTCCGGTTGTGGCTATCGCCATCCCTCTGATGACCGCTTCCGGAAGGTCGCAAGGATCTAGAATCCTGTAACTATGTTTGGTAACCGGCATCATGAGGCTGAAGGAGTCCCCCTCCTGGAAAGCCTGGTGGCCGATTACAGGAGTCCTGACCTGACCAGTAATGGCCAGCATTGGTGATGAATCGACGAAGGCCGTAGCAACCCCTGTAACCAGGTTGGTTGCCCCAGGCCCTGAGGTGGCCATGCACACCCCAATCCTTCCCGTGGCCCTTGCGTACCCGTCGGCCATATGGGCCGCGCACTGCTCGTGTCGGACCAGCACATGGCGTATGTTCGAGTCCAGGAGATCATCGTAGATGGGCATGGTGGTGCCCCCTGGGATGCCGAACATGACATCGACGCCTTGTTGTTCCAGAAGCTCTAGAAGCGCCTTACTACCTCTCATAGAGTATCCACTCCATAAACCAAGTTCCTTGAGGACATCCAGAAAAGGGATGCCCTCTACCTAATTATAATCCCCAATCTGCGAATAACAGCGATGATGGGCGTTTCCCTCAGAATGGGTTGCTTAGACACGATTCTCGAAATCTTACCCATCGTATATAACATTTCCTAAAATTGTCGAACCAAAGGGATTCGATCATTTCCATATTTCGGGCAATGGTTCCATGGAAAGTTATTTCGCTTGGTCTTCACCTTCTACCCGTGTATGAGCATCATCTTCCATCCTCGTTTTCTCGATCATCAGCAGTGGGAGAATCATCCAGAGTCTCCCTTCAGGCTGGTGAGGGCGGTGGACAAGATGATGGAGCTTTGGGTGTGGAACAATGTCGTATTTCCACAACCAGCCACCAAGGAGGATCTCCAGCTCGTCCATACGGATAGGCTGATATCCAGCGTGGCCAACTCAAAAAATTGCTATCTGGACCCGGATACCTTTGTCCATGAGGATACCTACGAGATAGCCCTTTTGGCCGCTGGCGGAACCATCGAGGCAGCCCGCTGGGCAAGAGATGAGGGAACGCCATCAGTAGCCCTTGTGAGACCTCCGGGTCATCACGCAGGAGCCGATTTTCTGGGCGGATTCTGCTATTTCAACAACGCCGCCATCGCCGTCAAGAAGCTGGGAATAAGGGTTGCCATCGTGGACCTCGATGTCCATCATGGCAACGGAACTCAGAGCATCTTCTGGGATGATGACGACGTCCTCTACATCTCGACTCACCAGTACGGCATATATCCAGGCACGGGTGCGGCGGAGGAAGTAGGCGAGGGTGCTGGAAAAGGCTTCACAGTGAATATTCCATTCGACGGAGGGGCAGGGGATGCATCCTTCATGATGGCATATGAACGTATCATACAGCCCGTGATAGAGCAGTTCAAACCTGAGATGGTTATCATCGATATTGGCGTAGATGCCCACTACATGGATCCCCTGGCATCGCTTACCCTCTCATCACCAGGCTATCTTGAGCTGTGCAAGAGGTTGATGACGATCCCGACAGATTGTGGCGCCACCTTCGTGCTGGAAGGAGGGTACCATCTTGAGGCGACCGCAGAGGTGATAGGTGGCTTGGTGGCCATGTGTCAGGGAGTTCCTGCCAGGATGAAGTACTATCAGAACATGGACGATGAGTTGAGCGGTCTTCCCAACATCGAACGGGTTGTTTCCATTCAGAAGAAATACTGGGATATCAAGTGATTAAGGGATGCTCTGAAATATTCCGTATGCCTTTTCAATTTCGAGGAGTGGGGGACCGCAAGGAAGATAACGGCAAACCATTATCCCCTAAGCGTACGGAGGTGTCAGGATGAAGGTCAGGGTCGGCATCAACGGATATGGTACCATCGGCAAAAGGACCGCCTTCGCCATAATGAATCAGGATGACATGGAGATCGTGGGGGTCACCAAACGGAGACCATCTTACGAGGCCAGATTGGCAGTCAAACAGGGCCTGCCCCTCTATGTCCCCAATGCAGAGGATGCAGAGGTCTTCGAGAAGGAGGAGATCCCGGTGACCGGGACCCTCAAGGAGCTGGCGGAGAAGGCCGATATCATCGTGGACTGCACTCCAGGAGGGGTCGGAGCAACTTGGAAGGAGCTCTATGACCAATCCGGGGTGAAGGCCATATTCCAGGGCGGGGAGGATCATTCCCTTGCAGGCGTTTCCTTCAACTCCTTTGCAAACTACCACGAGTCCTGGGGAGCAAGGTACTCAAGGGTGGTCTCTTGCAACACCACTGGACTCATTAGGACCCTCTACCCACTAGACCGTGTTTTCGGGATAGAGAGGGTCTTCGCATCCTTGGTTCGTAGAGGGGCCGATCCCGGCGACAGGAAGGGGGCACCGTTGAACGCGGTGGAACCCTCATTGAAGCTACCTACCCACCACGGGCCAGATGTACAGACGATCTTACCCTGGCTCAACATACACACCATGGCCGTCAAGACGCCGACCACCATGATGCACATACACTGCATAACGGTCGATCTGAAGCGGAAGACGACTGAGGCGGACGTGCTGTCGGTATGGGACAACGTGCCGAGGATCAAGTTCGTGAGCGGGAAGCACGGAATCAAGTCCTCGGCTCAGATCATGGAGCTGGCCAGGGATCTCAACAGGCCCAGGGGGGATTTCATGGAGATCATCGTCTGGTCTGATGGCGTCAAGGTGGAGGAAAAGACCCTGTACTACTATCAGGCGGTCCACCAGGAGAGCG
>DATKXF010000128.1:0-6910 GCA_035529155.1 Methanomassiliicoccales archaeon
GTGCCATTCCGTTTGCCACGCTCAAACCTTGCCCAAGAGAACCCGTTGACATCTCCACACCAGGGGTTTTGGATCTTGAAGGGTGGCCTTGAAGCCTGCTGCCTAACTTTCTGAGGGTGAGAAGTTCCTCTACCGGGAAGTATCCGGTCTCGGCCAGGACAGCATAATATGTTGGGGCAGCATGACCCTTTGAGAGAACGAGGCGGTCTCGGTCATCCCAGCTGGGGTTCTCTGGACGGTGATTCATGACCTTGAAATATAGCGCGGTCATTATGTCCGCGTAGGAAAGCGAACCACCTGGATGTCCAGAGCCTGCAGCATGGATCATTATCAGCACATGTTTCCTGATGACCTTGGCTTTCTTCTCTAGCTCTAAAATCTCATCGTCAGTATTATCAACCACTACGGGCCACCTCGCTCTGCGGATGTGGAGTTCGAGCAGTAATGGGCGAATGCATTAAAAGCTTTTGTAATTGTGGTATTTTTCGAGTGCAATATCCACGGATGGATATTAACCAGTTGTTCCTTCGAATTCTCTAATCACTCTCTATCCTTGGAGCAAGGAGGTAACTAACACGGCCCTTGTCGCCGGCGATGTTGAACTCCATCTTGACAGGGTAATCGTTGCCTAAACTTATTTGGACAACAGTGCCCGCAGAAATCGCCCTTACCATGTTGGAGAAGTAATCCAATGGGAACAGGCTTCGCACGCCCTCCTCGCTTTCCAAAGAGACCAATGCGTCCTTGCTCAGTTTGAGGCTGACCGTGTCCGTATCTCCTTCAGAGTACAATTCGAAACCATCTGCGTTAGCGTTCATTGCGATATGGTCAGAAACACTCTCCGCCGCCCTGATCCCCTTCTGCAGCTCCTCAGCGTTCACTGACAATTTGGTAGGAAGGTCGAGGTTTGGTACCTTTGGATCGGACATTCCAGTGGTATCAACCAGGTTCATCCTCCTGCTTACATTGCCTACGTTCATGATCAGCCGATTCCGCTCTTCATCCTGTTCCAACTCAATAATATCCCCTGACCTGGCCAGTCTGAGAACCTCCTTGATCTTGTCCAGGTCAATACCCAACTCGGCATCATCCGCTACGAACTCTTCGAAAGCGCCCTTCTCGACCTCGAGATCGACCATGGCAACATGAGCTGGATCTACTGCCTTGAGAGAGAATCCTTCAGAATTGATATTGAACTTGGCCTCGTCAACCAGAGTAGAAACGATGTCGACGATTCCCTTGAGAACCTCAGACCGAACCTTGGCGTGGAACATTGAATAACCCCTGTTCCTAAATGAAATATCTCTAATTAAACCTTGCTCAGGTCTGAATTCTGGAATTAGTATTCACGCCAGGAGTGGCCACACTCAGTGCATCTGTATATTCTGGTCTCGGGTTCATCCGCGGCTCTTGTCTGCCTCAGTACCCAAAACGCCTCATAATGCCCGCATTTGGGGCATTCGACCCGTGTCTTAGGAAGTGTGGGGGCGTTAGAATCGATTACGGCGATTTCCCTTTCCCGGGTCTTGGTCTTGAAGGTCTGTGTAGTCCCGCTTGTCTCCTTCTCACAATCACATCGGCTGCACTTAAAAAACCCTTCTTTCGGGAACATCAATGAACCACATTCTGGGCAGAACATTTCTTTATCGCCAATTTCGGGTTAATCTGTGATTCTATAAAAACTCTTCTGAGTTAACCTTTCTGGGTTTTGTCATCTGGCCAATTTCAAAAGGGGTTGATGATGTGGAGAGGTGACTGTTCTTCTCGTGGGAGGAGTTGAGTTCAAATAAACTCCCAGTCTCCATTGTGCTGAAACTGCTCCTCAGGAACTTTCTGCATCTCTGATTGCCTAGCTTTGACCGGGCTTCTTTTGCCCCCCTTTTTGACAAAGGGTACGTTCTTGTTCTTGCCGTGTACCTTCCTCTCCACTTTCTTTTGATTCCTGATCATGCTTTGGTTCCTAGCCTGGAGCAGCTTGAGTTCATGAGGATCGATGTCGCCCACCCCATCCTCCCGGTGTACTGCACGTCGGGTAGGCTGAATGCTCTGCTCCGGTAGATAATCCGCAAATGCCCTGGCACCGAGGGGGGTCATTTCCTCGAAGCTCATGGGGGCGGTGGCTCTCCTCCTAGGCTGAAGCAAATGAGCTGACCAGGAAGGAATGGTAGAGGCGACTTCCTGGGGGGAGGTTTGTGTGCCTTCGACTACGACAGTGGTCTTGGGACCACCAGTCTTAGAAATATAATCCATCTCCCTCCTGGTCTGCTCGGAAAGAATTCCACCAATGTATGCGAAAGCGATTGTTATGATGTAGCTATCTAAGCGAAGAGAAGTTGTTGCCTGAATCGCGTCCAGGAACGAATCGAGGTACATGACGCTGAAGTTGATGAAAGGCTCTATAAGAGGAATCTGGGCAGCTATGGACCCAAGCAGGGCGGCGGGTGAAAGACTGATCCCAAAAATCTCGTTGGGTAAGTAACCCTTGTCCATCGCCATTATGACGACAAAGAATACCGCGACAGGAATCAGTGCTGCGGCCACTCCCTTCCAGGGTGTTCCCGCTCTTCTTCCTCCTACATATCCGGCGATCATCTGCCCGAAGATAGGCAACCACCAGAGCAGCAACGAAAGGAAGAAAGTGTATCTAACGGCGCTCCAGAAGCTGTAAGCCACTTTAGCGCCCTTGAGTCTCTTGCCCTCATCATCTTCGTAGAAGTCGGGCACTTTGTAGACCCCTCTGTGGATGAGCGAATAGGTGGCCTCATCCTGATCTTGACGCTTGCGTCTGAATAACACTCCCATCCCTTCGGTCGGACATTATGTCCGACGTTCTGTCTATCTTTTTGATACTATAAATAACTTTTCTGATTTAGGTTACTGGCGGGAAAATCTTTCTTCGATTTTTGTTTACTTGATCAGCCACTTTCTCGGCAGACGTTTCCAAACGCTATGTCCGACAATCACCTGGGAAGATAATAATGAAGGCCACATTCTTGAAGCGCCCTGCGAGTGCTTTCCGGGGTGACCCGTCTCTCTTCAGCTAGGTGCTGCAAGATGTCATCTATGGGATGGTCGAGAAATTCCGATAGTTTCTTGAGACGCTCGAAAGGAAATGCCTGCTTTCCCAAGAGAATCTGCCTTATGCTCCAACCAGGGTGGACTCTGCTGCGATACCCCAGAACCCGTCCGAGTTTGTTGATGCTCCCAGCTTTCTCTATTCCCTCCTTGATAAGGGGGACCCTGAATGAAGAACTGAGCCAAACTTTTTGAAGGCATCTATTCCCTTTTCTAAGGGAGAACTTGCCTCCGTTTCCATACTCGGACACAATTGATAATTTTATTCCGGAATATTAACTACTTTCTATAGACAATATTGGGAGTTAGAAAGAAACGATTAGTGCTAAAAGAGCAGTTTGATCACCGTTGTTGGACCACCGACTTGAAATCGGAAAAGGTTTATATTCACCTTCAGGGTAGCGGACACATCATGAGCACATATAGGAAGGTGCTGGAGATCAGAACCAAGGGAGAGAGGGACATGGTGGACATATCCGACGAGATCAGAGATGCCATCACCGAGTCCAGTATCTCTGATGGATTGGCCTGTGCCTTCGTTCCCGGCTCAACCGCAGCAATCGTAACCATTGAGTTCGAACCCGGACTGGAATCCGACCTGAGTGATGCACTCGAGCGTTTGATTCCAAAGGGGATCGAGTACGATCACCATCGTCGATGGGGTGATGGAAATGGTCACTCCCACATAAGAGCGTCATTCCTCTCCCCGTCGCTGACCATACCATTTCAGCACGGTGTGGCAGATCTTGGGACCTGGCAGCAAGTAGTCCTGTTGGAGCTGGATGTGAGATCAAGGTCCAGACGCATAATCGTTCAGGTTACGGGGGAGTAGAGAGGTATTCATCATGAGATTCAAGTTCCTAGGCGGGGCCGACATCGTGGGCAGGATGGGCCTGCTAATAGAGAATAGGGGTGCCAGTTTGATATTTGAATATGGTATGAACGTCGCGAAACCACCCACGTATCCGATACCCGCCCCACCCGTCGATTTTGGATTCCTTTCCCATTCCCACCTTGATCACAGTGGGATGATACCCTGGTTATGTGGTAAGTACGATACAGAGATCGTTGCCACACCATGCACCATCTCAATCACAAGGCTTCTCCTCGAGGACAGCCTCAAGGTAGCGAGCCTCGAGGGGTTCCCCAAACCCTTCGACCCTCACGATATAAGGACCACCATGAGGAACTTCACTCCCATGGGGTTCGGCGATACCATTGATGTTGCGGGATTGGAGGTAGAGCTTCACAGCGCCGGACATGTACCAGGCGCCACCATGTATGAGATGAGGGGCGATGAGGCCACGCTCTTCACTGGTGATCTGAACACTACCAATACCCGTCTCGTCTGGGGAGCTCATCCCGTCCGTTGCGACAACCTCATCATGGAATCGACCTACGCCGGTAGGAGCCAGCCGGATCGGCTCAAGACCGAGTATCAGTTCCTGGAGAAAGTGAAGGAGGTCGTTGAGCGTGGTGGCAAGGTATTGATCGCTTGCTTTGCCGTGGGAAGGACGCAGGAGATGATGCTGATCCTCAAGGAGCTGAAGTACGACATGTGGGTGGATGGAATGGGAAAGACTGTCAACAGGCTGTACCTAGATCATCCAGAGTATCTCAGGAACGAGAAGGACATGAGGCGGGCGAAAAGGCGCTTCAAGGAGGTCCGTTCCCCCTCTCAAAGGGGAATGGCGCTCAAAGGAGACGTCATAGTGACCACAGGTGGGATGTTGGACGGAGGGCCCGTACTGGGCTATCTCCAATCGATCAAGGATGACCCCAAGAGCGCATTATTCATAACCGGATTCCAGGCGGAAGAATCCAATGGCCGCCTGCTTCTAGACCAAGGGGTGGTCTGCGACCGAGGGGTAAACATCAAGGTCAACTGCGAGGTGCAGAGATTCGACTTCTCCGCGCATTCTGACCACAATGCCCTTGTCGACTTCGTCAGAGCCTGTGACCCAGAGAATGTTGTGCTCTGCCACGGTGAAGACCGGGAATCCCTGGCAACGGACCTTGATTGCAATGTCATTCTCCCCGACCTTGATACCTGGTACGAGCTGTAGATTCAACAGACAAGGGCGATCCATTCTCGTAAGGATAACTTCCCTCGCTCGAATGGAAAAGCCCGGAGGTCTAGGAATCAACAATTGATTGAGTGAGATCGAGCTTGAGTTCAAGTGGTGCTAGGGATATCGTATCTGGCCCGGACTAATCGGAAGCTCTTTTGATCAGTTCATCCAGTTTTTGTTCTCCCCTTTCCGGAACCGTGTTCTGGGCCCTTACCCAATCCTTGAGCTTATCGATGACGACGCCGCTGTCTATGAGCTCGTTTGCCCTATAGAAACCATCCTCCCAGCTCTTTGACCTTCCCATCATATAGAGAATGGGAGCGGCATTCAGGCAGACGATATCTCGTCTTGAACCCCGGGTATGTCCCCCAAGTATCTTTATGAATTGCAGGGCTTCCTCTGACTTCTCGAACGAGCAAAGCAGGTCCTCTTCACGGGACCTCTCAATGCCAAAATCCTTTGGATGGAGGTCGTAGGACTGGATCTTGCCATCGGGAGAGAGCTCCACCACCTTTGTTTGACCCAGCGTGGAAACCTCGTCCATGCCAAGAGTCCCATCCTTATTCAGTCCATGGAATACGATCGCTCTCTGGTACCCGATCTCCTTCATGGTCTCGATCACCGGGTTGATCAATTCGATGGAGTAGACCCCCCTCACCCCATATGTCGGAGCAGCGGGGTTGGCAAGCGACCCTGCTATGTTGAGGATGGTTCCGAATCTGATCTTGGATAGAATGCGGAAAAGCGCAGTGGGATGCACTTTGGGACTGTTCCCGTTGAATATGCCTATTCCAGCTGACTCTATGCTCCTCTTGACTATCTCTATGTCGCAATCCACGTCGACACCCAGCTCCTCAAGGATATCCACAACCCCGCAGCGGGAGGTAATGGCCCTGGCTCCATGTTTGGCCAGGATCACCCCGTCAGCCGCGGCGATCAAGGAGGCCGCCGTGCTAATGTTGAAAGTCTTCAAGGCATCCATTCCGGTTCCGCAATTGTCCACCAGCGGGCCATCCACCTGGGGTTTGACCTTCACTGTATCGAACTCGTAAATGGCCTCCCACGCACCCGCCAGTTCTTCAGGAGTCACCCTCTTGGCTGTAATAGCCGCCAGGAATGCACCCTGCTGGAGGTCTGGCTGTTCGTCTAGTAGCACTTCCCTGAACATCTCAGTGGTCTCCTCCCTGGTGAGGTCCTTGCCTTTCAGAAGCGCATCTACCTTAATTCCGAACTGCTTGAGTTTCTGTTCCAACATATCACCCTCAATATTCAATCACTACAGCCTTGAGTCCATCGCGATCTAGTGAGTGTCTCAGCCCCTGCTCAATTTGGGCCAGAGGTATTCGTTTGGTGAATATCCAGTCGCAATCGAAACCGCCCCCATTAAGTAACTCGAGGGCTCGTTTGCATCCATCGCTCCGACAGCCATAGGATCCGCTGATGGAGATCTCACGATAATGGATGTGGTTGAGGTCGATGGGAATTGTAGACATGGACTTGGGCATTCCAGAGAAGATGTTTAGCCTTCCACCCGAGCTCAAAAGGGAAATGAGGCCCATGTTTACCTCCACACCAGGAGCTGCGATGAGTAAGACATCGACACCCTTTCCATCCGTGATATCAAAGACCTCCCTCGAGAGGTCGCCCGTTATCACACGATCGGGTTTGGCATTGAGTGCCAGTTCTGCCCGGTTCATGTCAATTTCTGCTAACATTACAGTCTCCGCCCCTCGCATACGCGCCAGCATTGCATGGAGCAGCCC
>DATKXF010000129.1:0-6073 GCA_035529155.1 Methanomassiliicoccales archaeon
ACAATAAGGGATCACCTGAATGACTCTTGGGCCTCCGGGCTCGAGGGTTGCTTCATGGTGGGCAATGTCACTGCAGCCTGGTTCGAGATGGACTCACAATGGGACCCTTCTCCAGCTCCTGTTAAGCATGAGGAATTTCCTTGTGACCTGTTCTACATGGACCTTAACGGCTTCTGGGATGACGACGACAACGATGGAATGTACGACATCCATACCGCAGGGACCGGGGACATCGAGGCAGACATCTGGCTTGGTAGACTTCGTGCGGATAAGATGACGGGGGACGAGATAACCCTGCTGACCGACTATTTCGACAAGAACCACGAGTTCAGGGTGGGCGACATCAGTTACGACAAGGAAGCCCTTGTCTACGTAGACGATGACTGGCAACCCGCCAACGAGGTCAGGGACAGAGTGGCATATGCCATATCCTCACCAACCCATGTGACCGACAAGGCCACTACATGCGAGGCCAATTACTATGACCACCTCGATGATGGTTATACAATAGTGCACCTGATGTGCCATGGTTCGCCCACAGGCCACACGTTCAAGGTTCCCGATCCCTTGAACCTTTCCGCATCGATATGGGAACCAGGGGCCAGGGTGGATGCGATCCCTGACGTACAGGGGATGGACGAAACCGACTCACCAGTCATGTTCTACAACCTGTTCGTCTGCTCGGGAGGTCGCTACACCTCCGAAGACTACCTCGCGGGCTGGCAAGTGCTCAATCCAAGCACGACGCTCCTCGCTTTGGCATCCACAAAGACCGGGAGCATGTTCAACGAGGGTCCGTTCTACACGCCGATAGGTAACGGAGACACTGTAGGAGAGGCGTTCAGCGATTGGTTCGTGGCCACTGGAGAGGATGACAGAAAATGGGTGTACGGAATGTCGCTCACTGGTGACCCGACGCTCAGGATGACCGGGAAGCATATGGTCAACATAGATGTGACTGGACTCGCACCAGGTGGCCTGACCACCGTCGACTACATCGAAGACAACACCCTCAACTCCATAAGCATCGGGAACGGGGTTACCTCCATCCACTGCGACCATGGCACCTCACTCAGCATTGATCCCGTGGTATCTGGATCGATATACACGACTGCCGACCAGGTGGATTTCACCGTGGTGGAGCCCATCGTTGATCTAAACGTCGAATACTATCATCAGTACCAGGTGAACATCGAGACCAACGGTCTTCCCATGTTCCCAGCTGCCGCCGTCAGCTACACCCAGAACGGCGTCCTGAAGTCTAAACTGGCCTGGGATGGTAACAACTTCAACGAGCCATGTGATATTGGCACCAACGTTCAGATCGAGGAGGAGGTGCTAGTGAGCTCGACCGAGAGGTACCATACCACCGACACCCACTCCTGGACTGTCACGGGTGATATCACGGCAACTGTCAACTACATCCATCAATACTGGATCACATGTGGAGTCGATACCGTAGGCTATACCGATCTCGACGCCGCGAACCATGTGAACCTGGGCTATGAGTTGGACGAGGCGAATTTGAATTCTGACCTCTACGACGCCGTGTCCCTATCGACCTGGATGGATGCGAACAGCTACTACACATTCTCCAATCCTTCTACGGCATCTGATACGAGTCATAGGTGGTTCACTCCTGATCCCACAAGCTACCAGGTCACCGACCCCGCAACGACCATATTGGACTACTGGGAACAGTACAAGTGCAGGGTCGAGGCCACGGGAATGTGCCTCTCATCCCTTCATCCAGGTGTCGTGCAATATGAGCAGTTCGGGACGACGCTAACGGGTAACTACTGCGATCTCAATCCGTGGGAGGGGTGGTGCGATATCGGAAGCACCATCACCATGAGCGAGATCGTGTTGATCGACTCTGATGAACGGTGCCACACCAACGACCAGACATCGGACACCGTGTTGGCCGCAACAACATACGTGCTCGATTACCATAAGGAAGTTAAGATCACCATCGCTGCTGAAGGCCTACCGGATTCGACCTTTACAGAGGTGACTATAGGTACCGCGAACCCCAGCTGGCCGGATGATACTTCTGGGGGCGATGTCGACGATTACGTCGCAGTGCTCTCATCTACTAACGATTTCAGCTGGACCAACTGGACCCATGATGGGACGAGCCTGACGGCCACGGAGCTGATCGAGATTGACCAGAGCGAGAAGTACCTGCTCATCTGCTGGACCATCAACTACACCTCATTGACCTACTTCATCGAGCCCCCAACCACATTCGCCGACTATGAGGGTGCGTTGTACACCGCCCACTACCTGGGCGTAAAGAAGAACATATGGGAAGACGAGGCGGAACTGGCGCAACCGGTGATGGTCTCCATTGAGATCTCCACAACATGGGCTATCGATATCCTGGACACCCTGACGCTTACCGATGACCTTCCCAATGAGTTCAGTTTCGTGATGCACTCCGCGACCTTGAACGGCTCACCCTGTGATCCCGCCGTGAACGAGATAATGACACCTCCGCCCCACCAGCAGCTGGTGTTCGACTTGGGAAGCGGTGACCAGAACATCACCTACGAGGTGAGGATCAACCGTGCTCACGCCGTAGATACGACGGTGAGTAACAACGTCCTGGTGGAGATACAGCTACCATGCTTCCCACTGCTTTCGGTGGGGGTATCTGATGACCTGGTGATCCTGGTCTACGAGGGCCCCACTCTCTCCAAGACCGCCGATGGTCCTGATGTGGTTATAGTGGGCAATAACAACAGCTGGGAGTTCACCTTCATCGTGAAGAACAACTTCGACTACGACATGGTGGACGCCATACTCAAGGATCATTTCGGAGCAGAGTTGGACTACATAGCGGATTCGGTGATGGCCAATCTCCTTACCGAATACGATATCTCGTATTCCAAAGGAAAAATGAAACAGGTTCGAATGGAGTGGTCCCTGGAACAGATCGTGGAGGGAGAGGCCTTCATGCTCCAGATGACGGTGTACACCAAGCTCAATCCAGCTGGAAAGCAGGAATACACCTCCTCTGGCACATACGATCTGAACTCTGGGGCGACCCTCAAGTGGTACGATGACCGTGGTAAGAAGCATTCGTTGGAGACTGGATCCATTCAGGTAGTTGCGGTATTTCCGGAAATCATTTGAGAAACCTTTGGAAAAACCTATAATGCCCCACATGGGGCACAACCTTCCTTTTTCCACAATGATTTCAATTCATGAGCTACTTTTCAGAGAAAGAGTATTGAGGGCTTCCCTCTATTTGAATAGAAGTGCGCTATGGAGGTCCTTGCATGGACGGTTTTGAGAAATGGGTAACATCGGAAATAAGACGATTTGTCTTGGAGGACGAGGATAACAGGATGACTGGTGTAGACAATTCGCCATTCTTCGATGAACCGCTCGTGGGCTTCGCATCGGGCGGAGATCCTATCTTCATGGAGTTCAAGGAGATCATCGGAGATTTTCACAGGACGCCTCAGGAGGTGATGGCCAGTTATTGTGAGAATATTGGTAGGAACGCTCCTGGGGCCAATGAGATAGGTGTGATATCATTCGTACTGCCAATTTCCGAGGCCACAAGAAAAGAGAATGCCTCGATGAAAGATGGTCCCTCCGAGCGCTGGTCCCACACCCGCCTCTTCGGAGAGATGTTCAATAAACGCCTTCAAAGACACCTCGCCTCCATGCTGGAAGAGAGGGGAAATTTGGCTGTCGCACCTGAACTGGATGAGCATTTCACCACAGTGGATGATGAAAGGGTGGGGAAGGCTTCCACCTGGTCACAGCGGCACGTGGCGTTCGCCTGCGGACTGGGTACCTTCGGCCTTTCCGATGGTTTGATCACTTCCAGGGGGAAAGCCCACAGATTAGGTAGTGTTGTCGTAGAAATGCCTCTCAAATCTCCGAAAAGACAGAAGGACATTCATGCCGCCTGCATATACTATCTGAATCGCGGCTGCAAGGTCTGTGCCAAGCGCTGTCCTGTGGGTGCCATCTCAGAGGATGGACATAATAAGGTGAAATGCTCCGAATTCGTCTTCGGTCAGGCGGACATGATCAGGGAGAGATACGGCATCGAGATATATGGCTGTGGATTGTGCCAGACCGGTGTTCCCTGCGAGCACATCGACCCCGTGAGGGAAGGGGAAACCGACCAATGATCAAGGGTGTTGCCAACCCGAGGAGATATGGTCGTCCTCCCTTCGATGTCATAGTGGTCCATGGTGGCCCTGGCGCTCCCGGAGAGATGGTCCCTGTCGCCCGTGAACTCTCCGTAACAAGGGGGGTCTTGGAACCACTTCAAACCGCCAATTCGCTGGAAGGCCAGGTAGACGAGCTGGGCTTGATCATCGAGAAGAATGCGGATTCTCCCGTCATCCTGATCGGATGGTCATGGGGAGCTTGGCTCAGCCTCATGGTCGCCGCAAGATCCCCCTGGCTGGTCAGGAAGCTTATCCTCATCGGAAGCGGGCCCTTCGAGGAGAGGTACTCATCCACCATCATGAAGACCAGATTGGAGAGGTTGGGAGAAGAGGAGAGAGAAGAGGTTCTCTCAATCATCGAGGGACTGAACGACCCCTCAGAGGACAACAAGGACGAAAAGATGTCCAGGCTTGGTTCTCTGATATCCAAGGCCGATTCGTACTTGCCTGTTTCTCATGACGATGAGGTGGTGCAGACCAGTTATGATATTTACCGGAGGGTGTGGAGTCAGGCTGAAGAACTGAGAAAAAGCGGAATGCTTCTAGAGATCGCGGCAAGTGTGCAGTGTCCAGTTGTCGCCATCCACGGAGACTACGATCCTCATCCACCCGAAGGGGTTAGAGAATCCCTCTCTCGAGTCCTTCAGGATTTTAGGTTCGTGCTCCTGAAGAATTGCGGCCACCAACCCTGGATCGAGAAGATGGCGAGAGATAGGTTCTTTGACATTCTTGGGACAGAGGCCGATCGATGATGTCAATATAGGGGAGATAGTCCTCGACTCCTGAAAGGTCGAGGGGAAAGGTTATGTTGGTTTCCCACATTGCCTGGCAAGAGTTTGAGGTATGGTCATGAAGGATGATGTTCAAGACATGAAGGATATCTGGAGAATCAACGAATTCGCCGAAACCGCCCATAGGAAGAAGGGCATGGACATGGGCAAATTGAAAACCTTCTTTCCCAGGATCTTCGAGATCGTGTACTCCATGACCGAGACAGATCCCGTTCTGATGTACGAGCAAATAATCGAAATCATGAAGCAAGAGTGGCCTGCCTCGGACCACCTTCCAGTCCATGGTGCGTGGAATCATGCCCTGGTGCCCGGGATAATAATCAAATGCCTGGCAAACTCTGGAGAGGAGTTCTCAGATGAGGATGTGCAGGAAGCCCTTGAAAGAGGAATGAAGATCCCTGGTGGTTCCTGTGGATTTCACGGGGCTTGCGGAGGTGCACTGGGGGTGGGAATCGCCTTCAGCATCGTGGAGAGGATCACCCCCCTCCACGACGAAGGAAGGCAATTGGTCATGAGGGTCACTTCCAGGGCACTGGCCTGTGCGGCCGAGATCGGGGGACCAAGGTGCTGTCCTCGAGCGGCTTACTCGGCTTTCGAGCTCGCTTCCCTGGAGCTGGGAGGTGTCGGCCACAACCTGGCCATCAGCGGGGCAAGGGGCAGGTGTCGGTTCACAGAACTCAATAACGACTGCATCAAGGAGAAGTGCCCCTTCTTCCCTCTGGACAAATCTAAGGTGGGGGCCAAGTGCCTCAAGTGAAGTATATGTAAATGCAACCCGATTCTGCATGGGAATTATATTGAAGATGTTGATCGTCACAGGGTTCCTAGGTGTGGGGAAGACCACGCTCATACTCAGGGTCATTGATAGCATAGCCGAAACGGGGGCCAAGGTGGCCGTCATTGTGAACGATTTCGGCGAGGTGAACGTGGACGGAAAGGTGATGGAGAAGTACGGCCTGGACGTCCAGGAGCTCAGTGGTGGATGCATATGTTGCACCCTGGGAGTCTCACTCATCGAGACCATTAGAACTCTGGCTCTTAACTTCAAACCGGACCTTATCGTAATGGAACCGAGTGGGATCGCCG